>CAYXOS010000046.1:13228-18000 GCA_964467115.1 uncultured Sedimenticola sp. | reverse complement strand
GCCGCGCCTTGATACGCGTCCTGTTTGAAGCACTGAGGACGACATATTTGGTCGCTGGGTTAATCGTCTGGAACTAAACCAACAGATGATCATCTAAATGGGCAAAAACATTAGGAGAACAAATACATGGCTGACACCAGTAGTTTAGAACAACAGGCTTTTTCAAAACTGCAACACTATATGCAGACCCATATTCTGGGGCAGGAAAAGCTGGTAAACCGCTTGCTGGTGGTTTTGCTGGCAGATGGTCATCTGCTCGTAGAGGGAGCGCCGGGTCTTGCCAAAACCAAGGCGATAAAAATCCTCAGTGAGGGCATCGAAGGCAGCTTTCATCGTATCCAGTTTACCCCGGATTTACTGCCTGCCGACTTGACCGGCACAGATATCTACCGTCCACAAAATGGCAGTTTCGAGTTCCAGCAAGGCCCCTTGTTCAATAACCTTGTTTTGGCAGATGAAATCAACCGCGCACCAGCCAAAGTTCAGTCTGCACTATTAGAGGCCATGGCTGAGCGTCAGATAACTGTTGGTAACAACTCCTATTCGTTGCCACCCCTATTTTTGGTTATGGCAACCCAAAACCCCATTGAGCAGGAAGGTACTTATCCATTGCCCGAAGCGCAGTTGGATCGTTTTCTATTGCATGTTTTCATTGACTATCCCGCATTGAGCTATGAAAAACAGATCCTCGATCTGGCAAGAAACGAAGCGAAAGGGGAGCTGCAATCCGAGCAGCAGCAAGTACCCCAGTTGTTGACTCAGGAAAGCTTGTTCAATGCCCGCTCCCAGGTGTTGGATATTCATATGGCAGAAGCTGTTGAAGAATATTTGCTGCAACTGGTATTGGCGACACGCAATCCTGCTGCTTACAGCGAAAAACTGGCTGCCTGGGTGGAGTATGGTGCCAGCCCCCGTGCATCCATCGGACTGGATCGTGCCGCCCGCGCACATGCCTGGTTGGCTGGAAGGGATTTCGTTTCTCCGGAAGATGTTCAGACCATGGCATTTGATGTGCTGCGCCATCGTCTTATCCTTAACTATGAAGCAGAGGCCGAGGGCATTACACCAGACAATTTCATTTCAGAACTGATTTCACTGGTTCCCGTACCCTGAGATGCAGCAATCCCTGAAAAACAATCAATCTGCGGTTGCCGTGGATCTGCCCGAGTTGGTGGGTCTGAGTAACAATGCAAGGCAATTGCAACTCAAGCCTCGCACAGTTCGAGCCCGACAGGGCGGTCAATACATTTCGCGGATGCGGGGAAGGGGAATGGAGTTTGATGAATCACGCCCCTACCAACCCGGTGATGACGTGCGCAATATCGATTGGCGGGTTACAGCCCGCACCGGTAAAACCTATAGCAAGGTGTTCCGTGAAGAGCGAGAGCGACCTGTGTTGTTGAGCATCGATGCGCGCAAAGCCATGGCATTTGCTACCCGTGGTCGTTTCAAATGGGTACAGGCATCCCGCCTGGCGGCATTGCTGGCATGGACAACCCATCAAGCCGGGGATCGATGTGGTGGTGAAATCTTCACAGAAAACAGTTTTACCGAGTTTCGTCCGCGCAGAGGAAAGCAATCTGTGCTGCGTCTGATCAAAGCATTGGTTACACGGCAATTTGCGCCAGTAACCGAGCCGGGTGAGCAATCCATGGAAAAGGTATTTCGGCGTATGCGGCGTACCGCCCACCCAGGCAGTCTGGTTATTTTTATCAGCGATTTTCGTGGATTCGACCATGCAAGTGAACAGCAGTTGGCACGTATCGCACGCCACAATGACGTGTTGTTGCTGCACATCCATGACTGGTTGGAATCCCAACTTCCTGCGGGGGGAAGTTATCGTTTGGGTGATGGTGAACAGGTTGTAGAGCTAAACACGCGAAAATCCACCCTTGTACAACAATATCATTCGCGTTATCAGCAGCGTGTCAGCCATCTTCAGAACTTTTGTCGTCAACAGCATATGACATGGCTGCAGTGTGCCACTGATGAAGAGCCCATTGATGTATTGCGTACTGTGTTTGGGAAGAAAACATGAACGATAGTCTGACGCAGTTCAAAGATATTCATCTGCCGGCAGAAGTGAGCTGGTGGCCACCTGCCCCGGGGTGGTGGTTATTGGCGTTACTGGTCATCAGTTTGCTGGTGCTTGTGGTGCGTTATGTGCGACGCCGACCACCGAAACTGAGTTTGCGTAAGGAAGCACGGGATGCAGTAAAAGTCATTCGTCTCGATTGGCAACAGAACAAGGATCCTCAGCAACTGGTTGCTCAGCTTTCTGCGTTGATCCGCCAAGTGGCGATCAGTCGCTTTCCCCAGGAAGATATTGCCGGGAAAACCGGCGAACCTTGGTTGCGTTGGATGGATCAACAAATCGGAGGGCATGATTTTGAAAAAGGCAAAGGGCGTTTATTGCTCGATGCTGCCTATCGCCCCAGGGTTGACTTGGACAACGGGGATGCATTGATAACACTGGTTGAGCAGTGGATAGACAAGGTAACCGGGGGGCGTAAGCATGCTTGAATTTGCCTGGCTATGGGCTTTCCTGTTTCTGCCTTTACCGCTATTGCTACGCTGGCTGTTACCCGGGGTAGAGCGGCGGCAAGCAGCGTTGCGTGTGCCTTTTCTCGACGATTTTCAGCAGTTGCAAGCCCAATCAACTCTGGCGTCCGGCAGTCGCTCTATATTCTGGTTGGCGATGTTGGCCTGGGTGCTGTTAGTCGTGGCGGCTGCGCGTCCGCAGTGGCAGGGTGAGGCTGTACCTTTGCCTCTGGAGGGCAGAGATTTGATGCTGGCTGTGGATCTTTCAGGCTCCATGGCAGAAGAAGATTTTGTGATTGGTCGTCAACGTGTCGATCGTCTTACGGCAACAAAGATTGTGGCTGGAAACTTTATTGAAAAGCGCAAGGGTGACCGGGTGGGGCTGATTCTATTTGGTGAGCAAGCCTACCTGCAGGCTCCTTTGACTTATGATCTGAAAACCGTAAAAACCCTGTTGGAAGAGTCCTTTATCAATATGGCGGGGCAGAAAACCGCGATTGGTGATGCCATTGGTCTGGCGATCAAACGGCTGCGTGACAAAGAAGGTGAAAAAGTCCTGATTCTCATGAGTGATGGCGAGAATACAGCAGGTCAGATGGATCCGCTGAAAGCGGCGCAATTGGCGAAAGAAGTAGGTTTGAAAATATACACCATTGGAATAGGCGCTGATCCGGAGGCAAGTTTTTTTGGCATGGCGGGGCGTAGTGGGTTGGATGAAAAAACCCTGACTCGTATTGCAGAAACCACAGGCGGACGCTATTTTCGCGCCCGGGATACACGGCAATTGGTGGCAATCTATGATGCTATCGATGCCATGGAACCCCTGGAGAATGAGCAACGCTTTTTTCACCCAGTCGATGAATTATTTTTCTGGCCAGCAGGTGCAGCATTGCTGCTTGCTTTGGGATTGCTGCTCTGGAGGCGTGTATGAATTGGCATGATTTTCATTTTATTCGTCCCTGGTGGTTATTGCTGTTTATCCCGATGTTGATAGCGGTCATGCGTTTATGGGTACAAAAAGGGAATGATGTTGCCTGGCGCAAGGTGGTGTCACCCGAGCTGTTGCCCCACTTACTGTTGCATGAAGAAAGCAAAGTGTCGTCCTGGTGGCTGATGTTGCTGGGATTGGGTTTCAGTCTGGTGATATTGGCGGTTGCTGGGCCTACCTGGGAGCGTTTGCCTCAGCCTGTGTTCGCCAAATCCTCATCTCTGGTTATCGCCATGGACTTGTCCAGCTCCATGAATGCCCGTGACATGAAGCCTTCACGCTTGCAACAGGCAAGATTCAAGGTTGAAGATATTTTGAACCGGCGTAAAGAAGGGCAGACGGCATTGATCGCCTTCGCTGGCGCCGCCTTCACCGTGTCACCTCTGACAGACGATGCGCGTACCATTATTGCCCAACTGCCCGCATTAACGCCGGATATCATGCCGGTACAGGGGAGCAATACGGCGGCGGCAATTGATTTGGCGGTGGATCTATTGCAACAGGCAAATCAGCCCCATGGAAAGATTCTGCTGGTTACCGATGGCGCAAATCTGGCTGCCAGTGTTGAATCGGCGAGCAAGGCGGCAGATAAAGGATATGAAGTATCTGTTCTGGCAGTAGGGACAGAAGCCGGTGGACCTATTCCTACACGGCGGGGGGTTATAAAAGACAGCCAGGGAAATATCGTTATCCCCAAACTGGATGTTCAGGGCTTGGGCGAAATTGCCCAGGCAGGAAAAGGGCGCTTGGTGCGACTGTCATTGAATGATGCGGATATTAAGGAATTGAAGATCGACGCCAAAGAAGAGCAGGCATCGACAAAAACCAATACCACTGAACAACAGGTATCTCGCTGGAAAGATATGGGGGTTGTATTGTTGCTCATAGCACTCCCCCTTGCGGCACTGGTTTTTCGTCGTGGCATCTTGCTGGCTGCGGTATTTGTTGTGCTACCTGTTTCCAAACCTGCAGAGGCGGGTATTTGGGATGATCTATGGGCAACCCCTGATCAACAGGGGCAGGAATTGTTGCAAACAGAACACCCGGATCAAGCTGCAAAAGCTTTCCAGAGCCCCGAATGGAAAGCCAGCGCCTTGTATCGCGCTGGAAAATATGGGGAAGCGGAAAAGATCTGGTCAGAGCAAAAAGATGCACAGTCGCTCTATAACCTTGGGAATGCCTTGGTTCATCAGGGCAGATTTGAAGAAGCGATTAAAGCCTATGACAAAGCCCTGGAGAAAGA
>CAYXOS010000046.1:0-13128 GCA_964467115.1 uncultured Sedimenticola sp. | reverse complement strand
AAAGATCAACAGTCAGGCAAAGATCAACAGTCTGGCAAAGACCCGCAGTCAGCTCAGGGTCAGCAATCCGAGCAGGAACAAGATGATCAGCAAGGCCAAAGTGGGTTGCAATCAGATGCTGAGAAAGAACAACAGGCGCAAAAAAATAAATCCAGAGCCGAAGCAGAAGCGGCTCGTGCAGAGGAAGAAAAACGGGCAGAAGAAGCGCACCGCGAACAAGTGGGTGAGAAATCTGATGAACAGAATGACGACAAACAAGCATCCCAACAGGCAGTAGCTGCACCATCCGAAGATTTGCCACCCATGGATGAACAAGCCCTGTCCCGAGAGCAATGGTTGAAGCGTATTCCTGACGATCCAGGTGGTTTGCTGAAGCGTAAATTCAAATATTACTACAAGAGAAAACAGTATGACGTACCCCAACAACAGCCTTGGTAAACACATGTTGAAGTTTGTGGCGGCACTGTTGCTATTGGCGACGGGATGGGTGCAGGCTGCACAAATAACAGTGAAGACAGATCATAGTCCGGTGGCAGTGGATGAGACCTTTCAGTTGATTTTTTCCCTGGATGCCGATGCTGAGGGTGAGCCTGACTTTTCTGCATTGAATCAGGATTTTGACGTGCTTGGTACAACCCAGTCACACAACATCAGTATCGTGAATGGCAAGACCTCTCGTACTATTCAGTATCGGGTGACGGTGTTGCCGAAACATGCCGGACAATTGACCGTACCGCCTATCCACTTTGGTCAGGATTTGAGTCCGGAACTTAGATTGCAAGTACAAGACACCGCTGCCAGCAAATCCCCTGGTGCAACAACGAAAACTGTTTTTTTGGAAGTTGCTGTCGATCAGGGAAAACCCTTCGTTCAACAGCAAGTGATACTTACTGTGCGCATCTTCAGTCGTATCCAATGGCGGGAAGCCAGTTTGTCGGAGCCACAGTTTGAGGGCGGAGAAGTCCTGATGAAGAAACTTGGGGACGATCGACGCTATCAAAAGCAGAGAGATGGCAAGACCTGGCAGGTAATCGAGCGTCGCTATGCCTTGTTCCCACAAAAAAGTGGTGAACTAAAAATGCAAATGCTGAGCTTGAATTTGCGCATCCCAGCAGAACGTCAGAATCGCCGTTCACCTTTTAGTGGGTTCAATGATCCGTTTATGGATGATTTCTTCTCCCGCCGCAGCTACCGCAACAAGATTGTACGCAGTCAGGGGCTAAGCCTCGATGTTCAACCCATTCCAACCGCCTTCGATGGGCAACGCTGGTTGATAGCCAAAGATATTCAATTGGAAGAAAACTGGTCTGTGCAACCGGATCAGTTGAAAGCAGGTGAACCTGCTACGCGCACCTTGGCAATAATTGCCGATGGCGTGACCTTGGGGCAATTACCCGAATTGGCATTGCCCCAAGTGGATGGTTTGCGCGTGTATCCTGATGAGCCCATTACCCGTGAACAGACGACAGAAAAAGGCTTGTTGAGTACCAGTTCACGCAAATTTGCCATCATTCCAACTCAGGCGGGTCGCTATGAATTACCCGCTGTTGAACTCAAGTGGTGGAATAGCAAAATTGGACGTGAACAAACTGCAAGAATCCCACCACGAGAGCTGGTTGTTACCGGAACAGCCGTGGCATCGATACAGCAAAAAAGTGCCGCCATGCCTGCCAAGCCCGTCACCATAGATCATCCTGTTCAAAAAGAAGCAACAGCGCCCGCTCAGCAAGCTGGCATAAGTGCAGGACAACAAAAATCTGCTGCGATCAACAATGGATTGATTGCTGGAAATATTCTGTTGCTGCTACTTTGGTTGGGTACCTTGTATTTATTGTTCAAAAAGAAAGCCGCTCCGAAAGAAGCGTCTGCTGAAAAAATGCCAGTGGTTCGGGTAGATCTGGCAATGGCAAAGAAACAACTGCATCAGGCACTGGCGTCAGGAAGTGCGGCGAAGATACGAGAAGCTTTGTTGCAGATTGCAAAAGGCTTGTGGCCGGATCATCCCCCGACAAGCCTGGAATCCATGGCAGATAGAGTCCAGCCATCCTTGGCAAAGGAGTTGAACGCCTTGAGCCGCCATCTTTATGCGGATCCATCCGCCAAGTGGAATGCCGAAATAATTGAAAAGGAAGTGAGTACCATTCAGATGCAAGAAGCAACCCATGTTCCGACAAAAACTGCGTTGAAGCCCTTGTATCCATCCGCCTGATCTGACTGTCCTGTGCCTTAGGCCTGGTTCAGGTATGAGGTTAATGACGCTTGCTTGTGGTCATCCCGGCGCAGCCCGGGATCCAGGAAAGTGTGCACGCCAGTGGCGGTATATGGATCCCGGTCTACAAGTGTTCGATCTGACGGTTGTTCCTGATTGTAATTAAGTTGCTGTCGAGGGTCTTAACTCTTGATAGAATTGGGGGAACTTATTGCTGTAGCGCTGGAAAGCTTGTTTTCGAGGGGTGGCATGAAAAAATCTGGTGGTACCAATGAAGAACTGTTAAGTCTTGCTGAGCAGTATGTCAGCACGATCAATAGCAAAGCCCAGGAGCTCCAATCGTTATTGCAGCAAGCCGTTGATGTGGCAGATTTCCGCGCCGCTTATCAGCCACTTGCGCTACATAGCCACAACTTTGCCGGCAGTGCAGGTGGTTATGGCTTGAAAGAGCTGGCGGCGCTGGCAGGTGAGATCGAGAAAATAGCGCGTGGCTTTTCCACCGGGGATAAAGCGCCTGGATCATGGGCACGACGAGATATCAGCAGCAAGATAGACCAGTTGCTTGTACTGGCATCTGGAGTGACTCTCGAAACCGTACGTCCTGCTGTGGAAAAGATGTCGGGAGAGCTTACTGATAACGCCGATGAAGCAATGATCTACATCGTGGATGATGATCAGGAGCAGGGGGAACGTCTGTCGCTACAACTCTCCTCCCATGGCTTTCAGACCAAATTGTTTACTAATCTGGATGATCTGCGTGAAGGCGTCTTGACCTGTTCCCCAGATGCCATAATTGCAGATATTGTTTTTCCTGAGGGTGATGCCGCTGGCATCGAAGCAATCGCTTCCTTACGGAATGCGGGAGCAAAATTTTTGCTGCTGCCGATGGTGTTTGTTTCCCAACGAACCGATGCTGAGGCGAGGCTGCAAGCTTTGCGGGCAGGAGGCAGTGGCTATTTCACCAAACCCATCGATGTACCTGCACTGGCAGCAAAACTGCATCAACTGACGAATCGTGCTGATGAGCAACCGTATCGCATCATGATTGTTGATGACGATGCCACCAGTAGCAAATTGCACGCTGCCATGCTCAAGAAGGGCGGATATGAGGTTCGTACCATCAATGACCCTATGGAAGTCATTCAGGTAGCAACAGAGTTTCGACCCGAACTGATTTTCATGGATTTGTATATGCCTCAGGCAGATGGTTTGGAAGTGGCAGCGATGTTGCGCCAGGAAGAATTGTTTCTCGATGTGCCGATTGTCTTTCTGTCAGGTGAAAACGATGAGCTGATCAAGGAAAAGGCGATCAGACGTGGGGCTTCATCTTTTCTTCATAAGCCAGTTTCTGCGGATCAGTTATTGGGCGTTGCCAGTGCTCACGCCTACCAATTCCGTTTGCGAGCTGATAAAAGCCAATACCTGCGCCGAATTGACCCAGATACCGGCTTGTATAGCCGTGAATATCTGCTCTCCAGTATGGGACGGTATTCCAGACTGGTTGAAAATAAACGCAACTACTTTGCCGCATTGTTGCTTATTGAAATCGATCGCTATGGCTATTTGTTGCGTACTGTTGGTGAAGACAACATGCGTTTGTTGCGTGCGCGTATTGCCAAGTTGATCAGAAAGCAGCTAGGCAAGAATGATTTGGCAGGGGTCTCCTCTGATAACGGCTTTTTGGTGCTGTGTTTGCAAACCAGCGTCGCCGGCTTGGATGACTATTGTCAGCAATTGCATCAAGTGATTGGTGAGAAAGCGCTGGATATCATGGGGCAGACTTATGACGTTTCGGTCAGCATTGGTGCCAGCAAGGTTGCCGGGAATGATCAGAATCAAGTGCTTTCAGAGGCAGCGCTGGCATGTAGCCTGGCGCAGAAAGAAGGTGGTGATCAAATATTGTTGCATTCCGAATTGCAACAAGAAGTAAAAGAAGGACACCAAGGGCAGTATTTGCGTCAGCAGTTGAAATTGGCGCTTAGAAACAAGCGTATTTTCCTCGACTATTCCCCCTTGATGGGCATTGCAGTGGAAACAGTGGATCGATTCAGCGTGTCCATACGCATGTACGATGAAGACGGAAAAATTCTTTTCCCGGCACAGTTTTTTTCCGTGGCGCAGAAATATCATTTGCTACCAACTCTTGATCGCTGGGTGATCATGGAATCCCTGAAAGTATTGAAAGCGGTGAGCACACAGCCGGGAAATGGGGCGCAATTGTTGATCAAGCTGTCCAAGGTAACGCTTCTTGATCAGGAGTTTTTGGGCTGGTTGGAAAAGGCGTTCAAAAGAATTCAGGTACCAGAAGGCAGTTGCGTTTTCGAGATAAAAGAAGATGACATTACCGGCAACATGCAACAAGTGCAGCGGCTCACCGAGTCCATCAAATATTTGCATGGTGATCTGGTAATTGATCGTTTTGGTGTCAATATGGACGCTTTCAACCTTTTGCCTCAACTGCAGCCCGGTTTCCTGCGGCTGGCGCCTTCGTTATTTGACGACTTGCATGACAATGAAGAAAAGCAGGCCTATGTACAGAATATTTGTGAACGGGCACATGCCCAGGAATGCAAAGTTCTGGCAGCCTATACTCAAGATTCAAGAGTGCTGACACATTTGTGGCGTTTGGGGGTGGATTACATCCAAGGAGATATGCTGGAGCGAACCTCTGACTATCATTCCCCCATTGTCAAAGCCAGCGCTATATCGTAATTCGTTATATATGAGCTCAGATGATCACAATCGCCAAGACATGGATCAAGCCCTGGAAGTTGATGTTTTACAGGTATTGAAACAGCAACCGCAGGAACAGCCGCTGCGCTTGCTGGCAGAAAAAAATCGTTTATTCTTCTATCGCTCCTGGCAATGGTTGCTGCCCTCGTTGATGGCAGCCATCTTGTTGGTGCTGGTTCTGCATGAGCATGTTCCCCAAGCTCGCCTGGCACAATGGTTTTCTGTGGTAGCGATCATCACCCTGATACAGTTTCTACTCATACTCGGGTTTCGTCAGTTGGTTGACTGGCAATCTGCGCACCGTCGTTGGCAGGCTGCCTTGTTTGTCACCTGGGTCCTGCTGGGTATCTGTTGGGGAGGCGGCTTGTTACTGCAGTTTCCAGGGCTGAATGATATGTCATTGTTATTTGCCTCCCTGGTTATTACCGGCTTTTTCATGAGTTTACTGTTTCCGCTGTCGGTGTTTATCAGTGTTGCCATGGTGTTTCTTTTGGTAAGCCTGGGGTCATATATCGGCTTGTTGATGTGGCAGGGAAACACAGCACTGCAAGTCCAGCTCAGTCATGTGCTTGCTGTGGTGTTGCTGTTGATGCTGTGGTTTTCCCTGCACATGTTCAGGGCTTCCGAGCGTTCTCTTCTTAGCAAAACCCAAACTCGTCTTATGCTCAACAAGGCACAAGCTTTGAACGAAGAACTCAAGGATGAAATTCGCGAGCGCAAACATATGGAGCTGGAACTGCAACGCGCCAAGGAAGCGGCTGAATCTGCTGCCCAGACCAAAGGTGATTTTCTTGCCACCATGAGCCATGAGATTCGCACACCCATGAACGGTGTGTTGGGAATGTTGGAATTGCTCAAGGAACTGGAATTGGAAGAAGAGCAACGGGAACTGGCGAATACGGCACATCATTCTGCTGAATCCTTGCTGAGTATCATCAACGATATTCTCGATTTCTCCAAAATAGAAATGGGTGAAATGGAATTGGAGAATATTGAGTTCAATCTCATGCGCACGATCAAAGATGTGTCGGCTTTGATGAAAAAACGCGCCGAAGAAAAAGATATCTATGTACACATGGAATCGTTGGCATCGGGAGTTCCATTCAATCTTGTGGGTGATCCAACGCGCTTGCGGCAGATTCTTACCAACCTGGTAGGTAATGCCGTCAAGTTCACCCAGACAGGAGGCGTCAGCGTCAAAGTTTTGTTGTTACGCAAAAGCGCCCGTTCCGTGGTGTTGCGTTTTGAGGTAAGAGACACGGGAATTGGCATATCTGCGGAAGGACAGAAAAAGCTGTTCCAGCCGTTTTCACAGGCAGACAGTTCCATGGCACGGAAATATGGTGGTACTGGCCTGGGGTTGTCCATCGTCAATCATTTGGTCAACATGATGGGTGGGCAATTGGGTGTGGAAAGCCGTCAGGGGCAGGGTAGCCTGTTCTGGTTTTCCTTGCCCTTCAATATTCCTGCACAATCCAGAACACCTGTACGAAGCAGTATCGAAGGAGTCAGAGTGCTTTTGGTTGGCGATGAAGGCGGGGACAAACGCGCAATTCAGAACAGCCTTAACAATTATCGGGTGAGTCTGGATTCGGCTTTCGACTTGGACGAGGCAATGAAAAAACTCTCCCAGTTGGCAGGCATCGGCAAGACCTGGTTGTATGAGGCAATAATATTGTGCCCGGGACTGATAGGCTCACCCAATGCCTGGGGTTTTATTGAACGGTTGAGCCGTAATCCGCAATTATCTTCAACTGCGGTCATTGCCTATACCACCAGCGGAGACAGTCAGGCATCACTACCTCCCCTGTCTGTTGCCGCCTGGTTGTCATGGCCATTGAACGAACAGCAGCTGTTTCTGGCAATTGCCGAAAATACCAGTGTCAGTGGCCCGGAGATAGGGTTTGTGCCCCAGCAGGAAGAGGTGGAAATACTAGTAGATGATATTCCACATCTGGAAGAAATCGGGGGGGCGTCCCTGGCATCTGAAGCCGTGCCTGAGGCAGTTGTCGATGCAGACAAAGATGAAAATGTGGAAGAAATGGGTGATGGCAGAACCGCGTTTCCCTATTTCAAGGTGTTGGTGGCAGAAGACAATATTGTCAATCAGAAAGTTGCCAAACGCATGTTGCAAAAGTACGGGTTGATCATCGATGTGGCAGAAAATGGTAAGCTGGCATTGGCAATGCATGAAAACAATCAATACGATTTGATCTTTATGGATTGTCAGATGCCGGAAATGGATGGCTTTGAAACCACCCGCATGATCCGCGAGCAGGAGATGGGCGAAAAGCATATCCCCATTGTTGCCATGACTGCCAATGCCATGGAAGGTGATCGCCAGCGTTGTTTGGATTCGGGGATGGATGACTATCTGCCCAAGCCAGTAAAACAGGACCTGTTGCTGTCGTTGTTACAACGCTATCTGCCTGAGAAAACCGGGGCAACTACGGATACGACAGAAGATGTTTCCAGCTCAAGTCCCCATACCTTGCTGTTGGTGGAAGACAATGCCATCAACCAGCAGGTAGCAAAACGAATTTTGATAAAAATGGGCTTTAACGTTGACACTGCCGCAGATGGTTTCGAAGCGGTGCAAGCCTATAAGCAGGGGTATTACGCGGCCATACTCATGGATTGCCAGATGCCGGGGATGGATGGTTTCGAGGCAACCCGGAAAATTCGCGAATGGGAACAGCAACAGGCGCGTGAGCAGACGCCGATTATTGCTGTAACAGCCAACGCCATGGAGGGAGACAGAGAGCGCTGCCTGGAAGCAGGCATGGACGATTATCTGGCAAAGCCCATCAAGCGGGACAGGCTTGCCGAACTGCTTGAAAAATATCTATCTGCCATAAACACCAAAAACACAGGGGAGGTTGCTGTGACGACTGATGAAAATACCACTGATCAAGAGCCGGTGGATTTAACCATACTCAATGAATTGAAGGAGCTGATGGAAGATGATTTTGCCGATCTGGTGAATACCTATCTTAGTGACGCACCTCAGTATCTGCTGCAAATCCATGATGCCATCAAGAGCAGCGATAGTGAGGTACTGCGTGCTGCCGCCCATACGCTGAAATCCAGCAGTGCCAATATGGGGGCGTTGCCGTTGTCAGCCTTGGCGAAATCACTGGAAATGTTGGGTAGACAGGGAACTGTGTCTGGTTCTGCAAAGGATTTCAATCAGGCCATTGCCGAATTCAAAAAAGTAAAAGTGGTGTTAGGCAATAGTATATGAAGCTAAATAGCTGGATTGCTTTTATGCTGTTGGTGATATCAAATATCGCTGTTGCAGATGAATGGCATCTGGAAAAAGATAAAAACGGCGTTCGTGCCTATACCCGTGATATGCCGGGTTCTGCGGTGCGCCAATTCAAAGTGGAAACGAATCTGCCAGTGCCCATGGATGTGGTGCTGGCAGTGTTTGAAGACTTCAAGCGCTATAGAAAGTGGAAGTTTCAGGTCGAGATGTCTGGCGAACTCAGTCAGCCGAATGAAACGACCTGGGTTCATTATCAGGGACAGGATCTGCCGTTCCCTGCTTCCAACCGTATGTTTGTACTCAAGTCTCAGTTACAGGTAAAAGATAAGAATACAATAATCATCGAGACCCATGCGGTACCTGAGTATTGTAACAATGCTCAGATGAATACCTGTGCTGCTGTTATCGATTTTGATGCCTTGGTGGTGAAAGTTGCTGATGGGGAGACATTAGTGCAACAAAAAGCGAATGGCAGTACCCGTGTTGTCTGGACGCAGCATGTCGAGCCAGGAGGCTCCATTCCTGTGTGGATGATCAACAAGATGTTGGTTGATAGTCCCTGGGAAACCTTCAATAGTCTACGTCAGTATGTAAAGACCCCGCGATACGCCAATGCCAAACTGCGCAGGGATGAGCAAGGCACTCCTGTGGGTGGTTTCGAACAAGTCAACTGGTAGCCCATTGGCGTTTACCTTAATGCTGAATCGTCCCGTCATCCCAGTCCCAGGAGTTAGAGTCAAATCAAACCAAGCTGTAGATTATTGGATGCTTTGCCTTGATTTGACTTTGACCCCTTTCCAGCATCAATTCAGATCTGACAACTCATAGCCCAAAGCCTGTAATGCTTCAGTATCCGGTTGCAGGTCAGCCGAAGGCGGAATTACCAGAGTGGAAATCTGATCCAATGGGCATTCGGGTAATTGAGACAGGGGCAGTTTGTCTGCACGGCACTGATGAATCGCAAGCACCGGCGCTTCATACACGATCACCTGCTGATCTTCCTCGTACCAACGGTACAGTTTGTTCAACAGAATCTGTAGCCGTTCGGGGGTGGTATCGAAGCGGCTGCAGCTCAAATCACCAACCAGTCCGATCTGCCATAAAATCAGCATGGCAGTGGGGTCGATCTGACGTTGGTAGACGAGAAATTGAGTGGCTTCCATGGATTGACAGCCGCGTTTTCCCGGATCCATGCCCAGATCAGCAATCAAACAGTCTTCCGCAGAAATGCCTGGTTCCATACGCGCGGGAATGCCTTCCTCACGCAGTTTTCTGATTGTGGCATGAGGTACGTCGGCGAAAACGCCCGGATGCCCGTAGAATATGGCACACACATGCAAGCCTTGGTGTACCGCAGTCAGAATAGCCGCTTCCATCTCGCGATAAGTTTCACGTCGATCTTTATTGTCGCCATAATAAATATGCAGGGGTTCTACATCCGGGCGCAGGTTTTCTATCCAACGATAGGCAAAGGCATCCGCCATGCAGAACACCTTGTCAGCTACTTTAATCTCACTGATGCAACGCTCGGAAATATGACGGCCAAGCTGAATGCCTGTACCCACAATCACCAGAGAGCCTTTGTTCAAGGTGTTTTTTTCTTTTTGGGATGGAAGATCATGATCTGGTTCCTGCCGTTGCGTTTTGCTTTGTACAAGGCGTCATCTGCATCTCTTACCAGGGTGTCCAGGGTATGGTAATGCCCCTGATTTTCAGCTATCCCGTAGCTCAAGGTCACTTCGATTTTCTTGCCGTAGTCGACGACGGGTTGTACCTGTTCCCGACAGTTTTGTACAAAGTCACGGGCTTGTTGTGCCGAGACACCTGGCAGGAAGCAGGTGAATTCTTCTCCCCCGGTACGACCAACAATACCCCTCTCGGTAAAGCAGCTCTTTAGCACATCGGCAATGGATTTCAGCACCTTGTCTCCCGCGGCATGGCCATAAGTATCATTGACAAACTTGAACCAATCGATATCTGCTACAACCACAGTAAAAGGTTGATGATTACGATTGCACTCATGAAAGCGTGTTTCAGCAATGGAGTAGCAATAGGCGTGGTTGTACAGTTTTGTCAGGGGATCGATCTGGGACATGTGTTTGAATACCCCTCGCTCCCGTTGCGCCCTGATCCACAACAAAATACTGAACAGAGCAATGACGATCAGAACAAGGATAATGATCAGAGATTGTTGCTGGTTGCTTTGTTTTTGCAGGGCGAGCAGTTGATTTTCCTGAGTGAGTTGCTCGATGTGCTGCTCTTTGTTTTTTACTTCAAATTCTACGGTGAGTTGTGCAATACGAATTGCTTTGCTTCGATCGATAACTGCTTTTTCAGCTAACCATTTTTTTTTTCGCCATTCCAGTTCACTTTTGTAATCGTTTTTCCGCATTGCCAACTGACTTTCTAGTTCGTAGACCTCCATTAGATTGTCTCCCAAACCAGAGGGCTCAAAGCTGTTCAATGCTTGATCGGTGTAGGTTCTTGCCAACTTCAGATTGTTGAGAGCGAGATAACTTTGAGCTTGACTCAGGAGGCTAAAACTTATGCCAAAGTGATAGTGGGCTTCTTCGCACAGTTGTTGGGCTTTCTTGAAATGCTGGATCGCCTCTGCGTGCCGATTTTGTTTTTGTAAAACTATCCCCAAACCATTGTGTGCCATTCCCGAAAAAAGAGGTGCGGGTTTTGTATTGCAATATGCCAGCATTTTTTTGTAGAACTTTTCAGCATTTTTCAGCTCATTCCTTTTGTAATAAGTGCCTGCAACACTATCGTAGACGCTACATAAATTCATTACATCATGGGTTTTTTTGGCTGCATCGACGTCCTGCAAAGCATAGCGCAGTGCTTTATCTAAATCACCAGAATCAATATAAAGTTCTGCTGCTAGGCTGAGGGCAATGTATTTTAGGGTATCATTGGTAATCCAAGGTAACAGCTGCTGGATTTTCTGCAGAGTTTTGAATGCCTTTACATATTTTCCAGTAATATGATAGACGGGAAGAGCAATGGTGTAAGCACGAACTCTCAAATTAGGGTGTATGCTTGGGGAGTCATATTTTTCGAGGAGTGACAGGGCAGCGTTGTATTTTCCCGTAATGGCGAGGTGCCTCATCTTGAACAAGTCAATAATCAAACGTTGTTTTTCGTTTGCTTGATATTCAAATGGTTCGAGTTGTTTCACAACCTTAGCCAATTCCGGGGTGGGCAAAGTGCTGAACGGATCGTTGCTCGATAAAATCTCTTCTAAGTTTTTGGCGCTGGCAGGGGAGCTTAGTCCCAAGATGATAAGAACTAAGAAGAGTATGGTGTTATGCAGAACTTCCATTGTTCTACCGTTTTTTGTTGATTGGGGAAAATTAACCTTCAAATGACTTTATGACCACGGTAATTTTTTTCAAACCGCTAAGTCCTGTTTCGTTTTCCAATTTCTTTAAATCACCTTCTTGCAGTAGTTTCATCTCGTCTTCAGATAGCCCGGCTTCTTCCATGACTTTTTGTGGATTTTCTTCGTAAGCTTTTGCCAGTCCAGCATCACTGCCCAGGTTTTTCATCAGTTCGGCAAGTTTTGACATGAGTGTGTCCCCTATTGTTGATGGTGTCTAAATACTGGATTATTCTTTTTCTGCACATACTCTCGCATTGAATGGGTGAATTTGCAATTATATGCACAACTTATTTGAATGCGCCACGAAGCAGGGAAGAGTTGAAGTCGTCTAAAACAAAAAAACACTGGCTGATCGTCGCAGCCTCGGCATCGGTGGTCATTGCTACGGCTGCAGGTGTGTATTATTGGGATGCGATGCTTGCCGGGGGCGTGGTGGTGTTGCTGTGGCTGAAGAAAATGGCCACCCTCAAGGGATTGTTTCTCTTGCTCAAAAAACTACCGTTTCTGTTGCTGTTGGGTTTGAAACGACTGGTTATCAAGGTGACCAGTCATTTCCTGATGTTCAGCGCCCATTTGCATTTTCATCAGTTGCAGCGCTTTTTGCGCTATTTGCGGGTAAGAGCTTATCTGGTCAAACGGCGTTTGAAATACCATTGGTCTGATCTCAGCGGCATGGAGCAATTGCTGGCGACAGTGGCAGCCCTTCCTCTGGTGGTGGTGTTGTCGGTGCTGATTTTAGTGTTTTTGATTCCCAAGGCGTTGTTTTCTTTTTTTGGGGCGAAGATCAAGGAACATACTGGTGCTGCAGTGCTGAAGCAGGCGGCACAGCTGGGGGTAAAGGAAAAACTGGCGGTGGCAGACAAGAAAATCAAAAACAAGATCCGCCAGAAAATATTGCAACGCAAGCAAAAGCGGGATGCAAAAAAGTCACCTAAAGGGCATCTCTAACAACGTCATTCCGGCGCAGCTCAGAATCTATAAGTCATTGATTAGAATAGATTCTGGCCTCGGCTCTGGCGTCCTGCTCCGCTCTACCTCCTCCATCTATGGAGTCGTACGCCGGGGAGACAGCAAAAGTTTGACAGATCTGGGAGTCCATCGGGAAAACTTCTGGTCGCGGCCATGGACCGCTCCTACAGAGTGGTTTGGTATTGTGACGGCCTCTCATGTAGGAGCGGCCCGTGGCCGCGACTTATACCGCGAGGGCAGGTGCTTGGATCATTATGTCTACTGTGTTGAACGCCGCCTTTAGCAGGATGTTGAAAAAGTCCTTCCATGGACTTTTTCAACCACGGAAGCGGAAAACGCGGTTTCCCGCTTCCTTCATTTTCAATGGCTTACAGCCATCAAAAATGGTGGCACATCCATGTACCACGCACAGGGTGTCGAAAAACGGTGTTTTTCAACACCCTGTTAGGCGGCTCATGAATAGGTTGCTTTGAGCGGCTCGCAAAACTAAAGCCCCGACTTTTCTGGGGGATACGTACTCAATTTTTTGGCTGACGATACAGCAGGTAGATTGGCGCCAAT
>CAYXOS010000045.1:0-18025 GCA_964467115.1 uncultured Sedimenticola sp. | reverse complement strand
TGACGCGCCACGGTAAGGTTTAATTCCTGCAGGGCATCGTCTTGAAAGCTGAGGCGTATCTGTAAATCGTCTATTTCATTCATTGCATGGCTTCCAATAGTTGCTCTAGTCCAGTTTCATCGAGGATATCAATCCCCAGTTCCTGAGCCTTGGTAAGCTTGGAGCCTGCTGCCTCGCCTGCGACCAGATAATCTGTCTTCGAGGATACGCTGCCCGCCACTTTTGCACCCAATGCCTGTAACTCGGCCTTGAACTGACTGCGCGGACGACTGAGACTGCCAGTGAGAACAAAGGTTTTGCCCTGTAAAGGTAGATTATCTGCAGTTGTTGTCTTTTCCTGCGGCCAGTGTATTCCTGCGTCCAGAAGCTGTTGGATGACTTCTTGATTGTGAGGTTGGCGAAAGAAAGCGGCAATATGCGCAGCAACGATTGGACCCACGTCGGGTGTTTCCTGCAATTGCTCTTCGGTTGCCGTTTGCAAGGCTTCCAGACTGCCAAACTGCTTTGCCAATGCCAGGCTGGTGGCTTCTCCCACTTCTCTGATTCCCAGAGCATAAAGAAAATGCGCCAAGGTGGTTTGTTTGCTTTTCTGCAACGCATCGAGAAGGTTTTGTGCTGATTTCTCACCCATGCGTTCCAGTGCCATCAACGATTCTTTGCTCAGTGCATACAAGTCAGCAGGATTATGAATCAGGTCTTGATCAATCAGTTGTTCGACCAATTTGTCACCCAAGCCTTCAATATCCATGGCACGACGGGAAGCAAAATGCTTGATCGCTTCCTTGCGCTGTGCCGGGCAGAACAATCCCCCCATGCAGCGGGCAACAGCTTCACCTTCCGGTTTGATGACATCAGAACCACAAACCGGGCAATGAACAGGCAACACCACTTCAGGTGCATTCTTGGGACGCCGCTCGGGTAATACCCTTACGATCTCCGGGATCACATCGCCAGCTCTGCGCACATAAACCGTATCGCCAATATGCACATCTTTTTTTCTCACCTCATCCATGTTGTGCAGGGTGGCATTTTTCACCACCACGCCCCCCACTTCCACGGCATCCAGACGAGCGACCGGGGTAACTGCCCCGGTGCGCCCTACTTGAAATTCCACATCTTTGACCACAGTGAGGGCTTCCTGGGCAGGAAATTTGCGTGCAATTGCCCACCGGGGTGCGCGTGACACATATCCCAGCCGCTGCTGTTCATCCAAATCGTTGACCTTGTACACCACGCCATCGATTTCATACGCCAGGGAATCGCGCTTTGTTGCCATACGCTGAAAATAATCCAGACATTCTGTGACATTACCCAGAACCTGCAATTCCGGTGAGACGGGAACGCCCCACTGTTTTAGCTGGCGCATGGATTCACTGTAGGAATCAGCCAGCCTTTCTACCGACAATTCTCCCCACCCATAGGCATAAAAAGACAACGGGCGTTTGGCGGTAATTCTTGGATCGAGCTGCCGCAAACTACCTGCAGCCGCATTGCGCGGGTTGGCGAATTCCTTCTCTCCCCTTTCTCTGGCGCGTTGGTTCAAGGCATCAAAACCCGCTTTGGGCATAAAAATTTCGCCACGAACTTCCAGTATCTCGGGAAGATTTTCTCCCAGCAGACGCAAGGGGATGGCGTTGATGGTACGGACATTAGAGGTAACATCTTCTCCCCGGTGTCCATCCCCACGGGTAGCGCCCTGCACCAGTATTCCCTGCTGGTATCGCAAGCTGATTGCCAAACCATCCAGTTTGGGTTCCGCTGCATATTCCACTGCATCAATATCATCCAGTTGCTTGCGTACACGCCCATCAAATTCAATCAGCTCTTCATCACTGAAGGCATTTCCCAGGGAGAGCATGGGTACCGAGTGCCGCACCTCATCGAATTCCTTGAGGGGCTGGGCACCTACGCGTTGGGTGGGCGAATCCGGGGTAATCAGTTCAGGGTGGGCGGCTTCCAGGGTCTGTAGCTCGACCATGAGACGGTCGTATTCACTATCTGGAACCTCTGGATCATCCAGCACATAGTAACGGTAGTTGTGATGGTTGATCTGCTCGCGCAGTGCCTGTATCTGCGCCTCAATATCTGAATGGGTCATGAATGAAGCTTTGCCAGACGCAATTTTCTGCGATGTTCCATAATGGCATCACGGGTATGCTGGATGGACTGCTTGCTCAACACACTGTGGGTGTCATCCTGCAATACGGCATCGAGTTCACCCGCCAGTTGATTGGCGGCATAGAGCATGTCCGAATATATTTCCATGCCATCCCGCACCCCTGGCAACTGACTGAAAAACAATAATCCCGGGGTGGAAAATTCACTCATATCCTGCGTGGGAAAAGTTCCTGGATTGACCATGTTTGCCACGCTGAACAACACCCGGTCGGGATAACGGCTATCGAAACGGTGAAAAATATCCATAGCGCCAGGTTTCAGGTTTGCCACAGCCATCGCCGATTCAATATCTTCACCAGAAAATTCGCCGCTTCTCTTTACCAGTGATATTTGCAGCAGCATCTGTGGCATATCTTTCTGCAAATCCGGATCCGTATGCAAATAGTCATCTTCAGATGCCGCCGTAAAGGAATCAGTTTCTACAACTGTATCTTCCTCCTGTGCCTCAACCTTCATTTCAAACTCGGCAGGAGGCTGTTCAGCTGAGCTCGGCGTGACAACAGGTTCTGGTTCTTCCTGAAAAAAAATCGCTTCCTGAACCGGTGCTGCGGGTTCTGAATCCTTGGTAACCGCACTGAAGCTCGGTAGATCATCTTCCGCTGCTGGCATATCCTGATCTTCAAGCTCACGTTGGACTCGCCGCGCCTGGCGCAATGACAACCCCTTCAGACGGGAACGGGTGCGTTTGTATCTATCCCACAGATAGATCATCACAACCATCGCCATTCCGGCAAAGAGCAATATCAGGCGTAACTGGTCAGCTTCCATTTTTTGTCAGGTTGTATTGAGGATGGTTTAATTGTAATCATTCGCATCAAGTTTGAATATCGGCAAAAACCCTATTTAACAACCCAACTAGTCAATGGGAAAACGAGTGCCTGGCGAATAAACAACCAGGGTTCGTGGCTGTTGCAACACATTCTGCCGATAAAATTTCACCATATCACTTTTGCTCAGGGTTTTTACCTTGTCTGCAACCGCTTGTTTGAAATCGAAGCTGTAACGCTCCCGCTCCAGATTGTCCATATAGCGCACAGCGCGAGACAACATCATGTCATCTTTCTTCAGCAATTTTGCCAGCAAACCCGCCTTGTGACTGCGAAATTCGTCGTCATTCATGGATTCCAGGGTATCTGCATAGTCCTGAATAAAGCGGTGCATGCGCTTTTTCAGTTCTGTCTCGGAAACCACCGATGATTGCACCAAAAAAACCAATCCTGGCATATCTTCAGTTTCACTGAATGCCGAGGCAACAACATAACCCAGTTGTTGTTCCGTACGCAGGGCACTGAAGAAAGGACTGGCAAGCATGTGTCCCAGTAATCGCCAATGAGCCTGCTCATCGATACCTTTGTTGTTACCCTGGAAATTGATCACCACCGCTGAATCCGGGTGATCGACATCATAGCGGTATTCAAGGGTTTCTCCCTTGGGAATAATGGTCAGGCGTGGCTCTGCTACCTTCAGCAAGGTGGATGTTGACAATAGCTCCTGCTTCAAAATCCGGCTCAATGCTTTGGCATCAGCCTCTGTCATGTTGCCATATATCAAGGTCTTGACTTCCGCCTTGTCAAACAAGCCCCTGGCGTAGGCTTGCAACTGCGGCAAAGTCAATGGTTCCAAAGCAGCGAGTTTTTGTTTTGGGTTCCAGGCAGGATCGAGTAAACGACGGGTTCGCTCACCCAGAATTTGCTTGTAGGGACGTTCCAGTGCCTGATTTTGCAGATTGCGTGTCAATTTTGCCTTGTACAGCTTGAATTTGTCTTCGGACAAATGCGGATTCTTGAGGGCTGCCAGTACCTTCTCCAACAACACCGACTGCTTCTCGTCATAACCATAGATGAGCAAACTCAAACCTTCGATGGTTGGGCTGACGCTGTAGCTCAATCCCGCCAGCTGTGCAGGATATGACCAGGCATTGAGTTCATCTTTGACCAGCTCGGCAAGTAACGACAAACTCACTGCTTTTTGTGCCGTATCCCGTGCTCCCGGCAATTCCAGAGAGGTTGTAAAAACTGCTCGGGGAACACCAAATTCCGTATCTTGCTGGTACCAGGTCGCATAACCCGACTGCTTGTCCACAGCCACTGGTATGGCGCTGGCATTGACAGAAGGCTTCAATGCCACTTTTTCAGGCATGAAGGGATTGGGCTTAGGTAACGACAGTGCAGCAAGCTTTTCCACGTTCTTCCAAGCCTTTAACCAATCTGTCTTGATAGGCGTGATGTCATAAGCAACCTGATAGTAAGGTTCGACTTTTGTGGTCTTGAGCTTGGGGTCTACCAGGGTCAGGGTCATGTTGTCCGGGCGCAGTTGAGCGAGCAATTCCTTTACCAATTCCGGTTTCCACTCCTCCAATACTTTCCCGCCGCGTAACACATCGGTAGCCGAGTAATGCAGTAACTTACTGGAGAGCCTCATTGCGTAGCTGCTAACGGGAATTTTTTCCTGGAAGCGGAAATCAAGCTCAGATTTGCGCTGTAACTCGTCAAAACGCCATTTTTCAATCCCGTGATTGCGCAGCAGATCGATATAGGCAAACAAATACTGGGTGATTTCATCCACATGGGCCACACCAGATTCAGTCAGGTTGATGCTGACATTGAACACAGCCTGTACGTCATCCAGGCTCTGCCCCCCCGCTGACAGGGAGGTAATCCAACCTTTCTCTTGCAGCAAATGGTGCAGACTGCCCTGCCCCTCATCACCAATAAAATGCGCCGCATAATTCATGGGGTTGCTCTTATAGTGCTTTCGCTGGGAAGGAACAGGAAAGCCCAGGGTAAGCTTGTGTAAATTTTTCAGGGGAACAACTTGGATTTCTACGGGCAACTGTGATGGCAGATACAGCAACTCATCGGGCTGTGGACGGTACATTTGCGCCTGTTTATTGGGTACCGCAGCAAATTTTGATTGCACCCATTGACGCAGTTGAGGCAATGACTCTTTACCCACCACGGTCAGCCCCATGATGTTGGCTGAATAATACTTGTCATAAAATGCCAGCAGGTCATCCCTGACTTTGCTACTTTCCCGATCTGACAAAGTCGTCAGACTTCCGACAAAAAACTGCGCATAAGGACTCTTGGGGTTGTAGCTTTTCTTTTCTGCCGCATCGATACGTCGAGAATCATCCTTGAGCTTGAGTTGATATTCGGAATGCACCGCATTGGCTTCTCGCTGCACGTATTTCGCATCAAACAGGGGCGCAATAAAGAATTGGGCAAAGCGATCCAGGGCTGGCTCCAGTTTTTCAGCCTTGATGTCGAAGAAGTATGTGGTCAGATTATCGCTGGTAAAGGCATTGTCACTGCCACCGTTACGCTTGATATAAGAAGAGTAGGCATCTACATCCGGGTACTTTTCTGTACCCATGAACAGCATGTGCTCCAGAAAATGCGCCAGACCTTCCCGCCCTGGAGGATTGCTGACGCTGCCCACACCGATACTCATGGCTGCTGCTGCTTTGTCCGCTTCGGGGTCAGATACCAGTAACACCCGCATCTGATTGGGCAAAACCAGATATTCATACTGGCGCTGATCATGAGCGCTCTTGATGACTTCTGCTGAAGTTTGTGGCTGTTGAGGTTGGGTAACACAGGCAGCAAGAAAGAGCGTCAATACGGATAGCAAGAAGATTTTTTTCATTTGGTTTATCGTCTGTTTGGGTTAGGTCAAGGAAGCGCGGGTTGATTCTATACGACACTGAAAACAAGGTGGCGTGAGATGCAAGTTCATGAATAGATCAGAGCTTCCTCAATGTGACTTGGTAAGTATCATCAAGTTCCCTTGATGCTGAATATCCAGTCTGGATAGAAAACTCATACCCAACAGGACTTTTGACGGCATATTGCCTTCAATGACAACAGCCGTAATATTGCTCAATTCAATGCTTCCCGCACGCACTTTGGGCAAATCCAGTTTATAGGCTTTCGCCACACCAGAGGCTGTTTGCACGATCACGGGACTGCCCTGCTGGTAGTCCAGGCCAATTGCCTGAGCCTGATTAGCACTCATAGCCACAGTATTGGCACCAGTATCCACCACCATGGGTACGGTTCTGCCGTTTATACTGCCATCCAGTGAATAGGCACCATCGGTGCCCAACAGCACCCGTTGCTGTACCTTCTCAGGCACCTTGTAGCTGGCGGCCACACCTCGCCCCAACTGTAAATTGCGTCTGACACCGGCAAATTCGACCACCGCACCAAAGGCATCTGCACTAACCAGCCTCACACCTTCGGGGCTGCGTTCGCCAACATGTAGCAAACGATTCCTACCGTCGATGGCAAGCATCGCCTTGTTGGAAAAAAGCGCCATCACCTGCAGTTTTTCTACCGCATAAACCGATGACGAAACAATAACTAACAGAAATATTATCAGGTATTTCCTCATAAAAGAAACCGTGCCGATAATTGCAGTACCAATAAGGCATACAGACCTGCCAGCAAGTCATCCACCATTATGCCCAGACCACCTGAAACACCTTTATCCAAGCGTCGGATCGGCCAGGGTTTCCAGATATCGAACAGGCGAAACAGCAGAAATCCAGCAACAATCCACAGCCATCCGGCAGGCGCAGCGATCATGGTGACGAAGAATCCGGCAAATTCATCCCATACGATACCGGGGTGATCATGTTCGTTCAGATCAGATGCCGTTCGCCCACATAGCCAGATACCCACCACAGAAACCAGTGTAACCACCAATAGATACGGAATAAGCGACAACAGGGAAAGCGGAAGATAAAGCAGTACTGCCATCAAGGTTCCCCAGGTGCCGGGGGCTACAGTGGCACAACCCGAACCAAAACCGAATGCCAGAAAATGGATGGGATTCTTCAAATCAGGTGGCGGTAGTTTTCTCATCAGCTGAAATGCTCCCAGGATTTGAGCGGCGGAAGAACGCTTCCGTCGCTGTTTATCAGCTCCACATTTTTTCCTGGCAGGATTTCACCAATACAGCTGCAATCAAACGGCAAAGCCAGCAACTTGGACTGGTTTTTCCGGGAAACGGTAAAACACAGTTCATAATCATCACCGCCAGCAACCACAGGTGTCCAGTCCTGCTTTTGCTTCACATAGGCGGCAACTTCATCTGACAGCGGTAACTGTGACAGATCAATCCGGGCAGCACAGCCGCTTGCATCACAAATATGCCCCAAATCTGCACTCAAGCCATCGGATATATCAATAGCGCAGCGCACACCGACTTGCAACAACGCCCTGCCCTCGGAAATCCGTGGTTCCGGTCTTTCCAGCGCATCGCGCAATCGTCCGGGAGATTGTCCTGCCTGCATAAGCTGCAATGCCAAAGCCGCATCACCCAGCTTGCCTGTCACGTAGACCAAATCACCCGGCTGCGCCTTTGCTCGTTGCAGGCTTCTGTCAAACTCGACAAAGCCGCTCAGTTGAACGGTGATGCTGAGTGGCCCCTGGCAAGTGTCCCCACCGACCAAACTCACATCAAAAATCCGGGCAAGGGATTGAAATCCCTTCACAAAACCCTTCAGCCAGGCATGATCAATATCAGGCAAAGACAAGGATAACAATGCCCAGGCAGGCTTGGCTCCCATGGCGGCAAGATCGCTGAGATTCACTGCCAGGGCTTTGTGTCCGAGGTTGACTGGATCGACATCCGGGAAAAAATGCCTGCCCGAAATCAAGGTATCCATGGTCATGGCAAGTTGCTGCCCGGTGGGTGGCTGCAACAAGGCGCAGTCATCGCCCACGCCCAGCAACACGTCCTGCCCCTGGGGAGAAAGCGCGGAAAAATAGCGCTGTATGAGGGAAAATTCAGCCACGCTTCCTGGCAGCGATTTCTACAGCTCGCCATTCATGAGCCAGCTTATCCAGAACACCATTGATATAGCGATGTCCCTTGTCGGCACCAAAGGTTTTGGCAAGTTCTACCCACTCATTGATCACTACCCGATAGGGGATTTCCGGGTGCTTGAGCAATTCATAAGCACCAAGGCGTAGAATTGCCCGCTCCACCAAATCCACTTCTTCCACGGGTCTATCAAGAAATGCCTGCAAGCCTTTGTCCAGCTCATCCAAACTGGTAGGCACACCGCTTACCAGATCCCGAAAATATTCAACCTGAAAGCTGCTGTTTTGATTCTCGGTAAGAAAGCTTTCCACGATCTCGCCGACATCGGCACCAGCTACTTGCCATTGATATATAGCCTGGGTAGCAAGACTGCGTGATTTACTGCGTTTTTTGCTCACAGTTGGCGCATCAGGCTGACCATTTCAATGGCCGAGGCCGCCGCTTCGCCACCTTTGTTCCCCGCCTTGGTTCCCGCACGCTCGATTGCCTGCTCGATGGTATCCACAGTCAACACCCCAAAAGCAATGGGAACACCGTGATTCAGTGATACCTGCGCCATTCCCTTGACCGCTTCACCAGCAACAAACTCGAAATGAGGCGTTCCACCGCGGATAACTGCGCCTAATGCAATAATGGCATCGTATTTTCCGCTGGCGGCAATCTTGTCCAGAGCCACGGGCATTTCAAAAGCACCGGGCAAACGCACTACGGTAATATCTTCTTCATCGGCACCATGGCGTTTGAGGGTATCAATAGCACCAGCTTCAAGGCTGTCTACGACAAAACTGTTCCAGCGTGCCACTAACAGGCAAAACCGTCCACTTTTGGCAATCAGATTTCCTTCAATCGTCTTAATCGTCATAGTCTTCTCACTTGCTCCCGTCTTCGGGCAGCTCAAAATCAACAAATTCAGTAACTTCCAGGTGGAAGCCAGCCAGGGCATGCAAATGTTTGGGGGCGCTCATGACACGCATTTTCTTCACCCCAAGGTCAATGAGGATTTGCGCCCCGACACCAAATGTTCTCAATTCCTTGTCTTTGATTTTTCCATAGTCGAGAGCTGGCGCGTCCGCACCGTGCAACTGACATGCCTGAATGCGTTGCACCAGATCTCTCGCGGTATCATGATTTCTCAGGATGACCACGATGCCTTTGCCCTCATGTTCGATCTGCTTCATGGCATTTTGCAACGGCCAGCCACATTCACTGCGAGTGCTTCCAAGAAGGTCGCACAAGCTGTTCTGTACATGCACCCGCACCAGAATCGGGTCGTCTTCGCTGATACTGCCTTTGACCAGCGCCAGATGCACCTCATTGTCCACCACATCCTGGTAGGCAATGACGCGGAATTCCCCCGCATCCGTGGGCAACAGGCATTCGTTGATGCGTTCCACGGTTTTTTCATTGCGCACCCGGTATTCAATCAAATCAGCGATGGTGCCAATTTTCAGGTTGTGCTCTTTGGCGAACACTTCCAGATCCGGGCGACGCGCCATGGTGCCGTCTTCATTGAGAATTTCAACAATGACGGAGGTAGGGCTCAAACCCGCCAGACGCGCCAGATCACAACCAGCTTCTGTATGACCCGCACGAACCAGTACACCACCGGGCTGGGCCATCAAGGGGAAAATATGCCCTGGCTGCACCAGATCTTCCGGTCGTGCATCCGCCTTGACCGCCGCCTGCACGGTAATGGCGCGATCTGCAGCGGAAATTCCCGTGGTCACACCTTCTGCCGCTTCGATGGAAATGGTAAAGTTGGTCGATTCCAGTTGATCTGCAACATTCACCATCAAGGGTAAACGCAACTGCTGGCAGTGTTCTTTGGTCAGGGTCAGACAAATCAGCCCCCGCCCATATTTCGCCATAAAGTTGATAGATTCGGGTGTCACTTTGTCTGCTGCGATAACCAGATCGCCTTCATTTTCGCGATCTTCATCGTCCATGATGATAACCATCTTGCCCAAACGCAGATCTTCAATTATTTCTTCGGTAGTATTGAGTGCCATTGGCAGCCACAGTCCAGTAAAAAAGTAAGCAGGAGATTTTAGCATGAACCAGCCCCAGGAAGGAGTGATCAAATTCAATCTGGATCACAGGGATATCCCGACCCTCCCTGTAGCAGATACTGCCCAACTACGCGCCTGGTTTCCCATCCTCCGTCAAACCGGACTTTTGGGTCAGGAAAGCAGCCGATATGACGGCTATGCCTGGGGCAATATCAGCCTGCGCCATCCTCAAGGTTTCATCATCAGCTGCACCCAGGTCAGTGGAAAAACAAAACTCGGGAATAATGATTTTGCTAGTGTGAGGAATTTTGATCTGACGACAAACAGCTTATCTTCGGAAGGCCCCTGCAAACCCTCCTCCGAAGCCCTGACCCATGGGGCACTGTATCAGCATCGCCCAGATATTGGCGCAGTGTTTCACGCACATTCTCCTGACATCTGGCAACAGGCAAAATATCTGGGGCTGGCAATGACAGATTCCAATATTGAATATGGCACCCCAGAAATGGCCCTGGCAATAGGCGAGCTGGCAGCCAGCTGTGGCACCAGCGGCATTTTCTGCATGGGTGGGCATGAAGATGGTATTGTCGCCTTCGGAACGAATGCTGAACAAACGGGCTTGTTGCTGATAAAAACCCTGGTCAGCGCCCTGAGGGGTCGGAGTCAAATCACGCCAAACCATTGATTTTACGCAATATCACTCCAATTTTACTCCGCCCCCTTACTCACCCTGGTCTAATCGTCGATAACCTCTTCCCAGGAGATTGGGTGGAAACGATCAGGCCAGCGCGCTGCTTCCTCCAAACCGACGATGGCGATCACTTCTCCTCCAAGCTTTGTGTTACCGTTTTCGTCAACGGCTTTGGGGAACATCAGTGAAGGAGCAGGAGGCATGCCGGGCACTTTCAGCAGCTTCTTGCGATCACCAATGGTTTGGGTAGCATCATTACCATCCATACCGGCAAAGATGGAAGAACCGTTGGTCATATCCAGGGCATAGAAGCTGGATTCCCCCTGGGTTGTCAACGCATCACAAGCATCAGTACCGGCTGGGCGGTCGCCATTGTAGGTAGTGAACAATACTGCGTAATCATACACTTTTGCTGCGGAGAAGCCCTTTTCACCAGAAGCCAGGTCTATGCGCCAGCCCTGCTTGCTGTTGAGATCCAATTGCGCCTGTGTTTTTTGATCATCAGTCCCATCCTGAATCAGATTGGCAGTAGCATCATAAAGATCACTTTCATCCATTATGGAAGGGTAATCTGAGGAGCCATCACTGTCCACATCCTCCGGTGCTTTCCACACGTCAGGATCCTTGATCATATAAAAACGATCATTGGCGACTGATTTCGAGAGTGGCTCAGGACGATGACCGGAGGCAATCATCACTGCCAGATATTGCACGCCACCGCGATTGAAATAAGCAACTTCGGGGGTATTGAAAAATCGTTGGTAATCAGTTCCTGGCTCATTGGACTCACCATTCACATCAGCAATAACAGAGGCGCTTAGATCATCACTACCGGTTAACGCATCCAAATCATTGTCGGGAATATCGACACGAATTATGTGTCCACCGACATCAGCAACATACAGTCGGTCGGTAATGCCGTTGGCGTTGATATCGACTGGCAGGACATCGGCAGCGATGGCGTTATTCATGTCGCCTTCCACCAGATCTGAATCTGTGATCGCCCGGATGCGAGCGCCTGTGGTCGGATTGACGATGTATATCGCCTTGCCCACGCTGTCATTGCTGCGGGCAATGGCGGTATCACCACTATTGAATACACCATCACTATTGTTATCTACAAAGCTATTATCTTGGTTGGTATCATAGCCGCCCCCGAAAATCAGGACTTCCTGGGTGCTGGCACCTTCAATCTGCAGCTTGGTAAATATGGGTTTGGACCAGGTTTGACCCAGTTGGGCAAAATCGCCACTACCACCATTGATCTGCCAAGCCATTTTAGGAGATGCTGGGTCGGTAATATCCAGGGCGAAGTAGTGATTTCCACCACGACGCATGCCTTGAACCAGATAACGATGACCATTGTCAGCGGTATAGACAACTGTGGATCCATCCAACCCATAAGTGGGTTTGGTTACATGACCATGGTCATTCCCAGGGATGGGTGCACCTGAGGCAGCATGGGTTTTGGTGGCATTCCAATCGCTGATAAACAAGTCAGAAATACCAGGAAGCAGCTCTTTGGGCATGAAAGCCCAAAGCTCTTCTCCGGAATCAGCATCCAGGGCATGCAATACCCCTTCTGTAGTAGCGACAAACAAATATGCATTGTCGTCATTCCTCACCAGAACAGGTTGGGTATGCAAAGGCGCGCCCATCTCCCCTTTATGGGAAACAGTTACATTGCCGCCGTTACCATCTGAAACAGCGGCATCGTTTGCCCAGGTCATCCAGTCGAGAAGCACTTCTTTCTTGTCAGCGAAGCTACTCCCCAAAGGGTTGAGTGCGGTAGCATCCAAATCGCCAAGTACACTGGAATCAAGATTACTGTTGTCGGATTTGACAAGGTTGACACTGGCTGTCAAATCAGAATTGTTACCCAAATAAGTATAGAGTTTTCTGTGGGATCCAGAAGCGACTTCCATGTGTGAGGCGGCACCACCAAGCACAGGATCACCACCATCGCTGGTGCCAGCGTTCCACTTGTCAGTTGAATCGACGAACAGGAAGTCAGAATTTATTGCCGGGTCGCCATTTTTGTCACGAATGACGATCTTTTTGGCTGAAGACGTGTCACTGGGGTCAGAAAGCTCGTAAGAAATCTTGTATTTCTTGATATTGCCGTACCACATTTGATGCACGTCAGGCTTGAACACCGGCACATAGATTTCATCACCACTGATGGCGGCATTGTTCTGGTCGAAGGGAATGCTGGGAGCCGTATAGGTGTAAGGGATGGAAGTCTTGGAGTCGTTGAGAATAGCCTGGAAAGCTGCAGTCAACTGTTCCGCGTTGGTCGCTGGAAAATAACTCCCTCCTCCTTGTTCAGCTAAGAACTCCATATAGGTTCGCTCACCCTTACCACTAATGGCAGCAGGACCCATACCAACTGTAAAGGTACGAATATTCTGTACACGCCTGGACGCACTGGAATCCTCTACTGGGTAATCCCACTCCCCACCTGTTTTCAGATCGGCATTAAATGCCCAACCGACGATTTCCTGGCTGCAACGACCACCATAATAATCTTGATCATCATAGTAAGTGCCCGAATGATTTGAACAGCTTGTCCCCCGATACTGCTTGATTCCTGGGTCAGTCAAGGTACCACCAAGATCGTTATAATACTCATTGCTGTTAGGGCTGCCATCTGACATGAACACCATGTAATTCTTCTTGCACCAGTTGCCTGCCGGATTGGTATCGCTGATGGGACTGGCATAGGTTAAAAAACCATCACTAAACCAATAAACGCCAGCAGCTAAAGCATGTATGGAGGGTGTACCACCTTTGGGATACAAGCTGTCAACAGCACTAACCATTGCGCTACGATTGTCTTTGATAAGCCCGAAGTCATGTATTACCCGCGTAGGGTCGTTTGGATGATTGTTAGTCGTAAATCCCGCCATTCCAGCATTGACATAATCATTATCGGTATCATTGAGCACTGATTTCAGGGCTTGTTTCAATTGATACATTCGCTGATTGGGATTACTGTTAGGCAGCTGATTTTCATTGTCATTGCCATAGGTCATACTGCCAGACTCATCCAGAATAAACAAAACATTGGGTGCAACAGGAACGGAAGAAGGCGGCGTGACATACACCTCTACATCGTCGGCCTGCACACCCGTAGCGGCAATAGCAGATGAAAGTATGGTGCTGATGACCAGCGTCTTTTGTCTAAAATTTGATGTCTTCACTAAGATTTCTCCTCAATCCCTTACCAGGGCATCTGCCTTGGAAACCACTGCGGTGATATTTAGGGTTTTCATTTCAACAGGCGGCAAGCTGGTGGCTTTGAACATATGTGCTGTATCGGTTTCCAAAACATTTGGATCAAGCACATTGAGGTCGCCACCGGACATATTTTTGGCGGGAATGGAACTCTAGGGTCGGAGAAAAATTACTCCAAGTGATTGATTGTAAGAAACATAACCCCGATTTGACTCCGACCCTTAGCACCCTACCCCTAGCGCTCTGCTCTTAAAGATCGACCGTCACATACACGGTACTACCATTTTTCTTGATTGCTTTGTAGTACACATCATTGACCAGGTAATAACGTTGTCCATTAAAAACAAACAACGCATGTTCGGTGGGTAAACGATGAATGGTGATTCCCTCAGGAGGCGCAACGACAACGTAGCCGTTTTTCGCAGGAATAAAATATTCACCATCTGCGTAATAATAGTTTGAATCGTTAAAGCTGATACGAACGGCACTTGCTGGAAGCCGACTCAGTATGGCTCCACGACGATGGTAACGACGCTCATGACGTTTTTCTATGCGATAGGCTGGTGTAGATGCAGTTACAATGCGAGGCTGGACGGAAATTGTTCTTTCGGGAAGATAGATGTCTCCAATTGCTGGGAAAGCACCTAAACTCAAAGTCAAAGCGATAAAAGAAAGGGTCGGTTTCATTTGCTGTATCTCCTGTGGTTAACTTTCCCCACAGTTTGATATGCCGATGTTTCTTTTGTTTGAAGCAAATGTAAGGAAATGTAACCCAGGGGTCGTGTAACCCAGGGGTCGGAGTCAAATCACTCCAAGCTGTTGAATTTTTGCTCGACATCACTCGGATTTGAATCCGACCCCTTACCCGAAAATTATTCCAAGCCGTCGAGTTTACGCAACATCACCCAGATTTGACTCCGACACTGACCACCTATTCAAGCAAGCGATCAATAAATCCAGCTTTGAGTAACTGTTCATGGGTAACACCAGCTGTGGCTGATGCGGATTCAGCCGCCTTGTCACCCAGCAGCAACCGTTCCAGATACCGCGCCACCAAATCCACTTCCAGATTGACTGTACTGCCCGCCTGATAGGTCGCCATGATGGTTTGTTGAAGAGTATGAGGAACAATATTCAGCTCGAAACGCACTCCGTCCACGCCGTTTACTGTCAGACTGGTGCCATCGATGGTGACGGAACCTTTGTGTACGATGTATTTCGCCAGTTCCGCCGGGGCTTCGATGACAAAACGCACTGAACGTGCATCTTCATCTCGGGAGATCACTGTCGCCAGACCGTCCACATGCCCACTGACCATATGTCCGCCCAGGCGAGTCGCCAGGGTCAGGGCTTTTTCCAGGTTTACCGGGCTGCCGCTGACAAGACTGCCCAACGACGTAAGGGACAAGGTTTCCCGAGACACATCTGCCACAAAACCATCACCTGGCAGTTCCACTGCGGTCAAGCACACACCATTGACGGCAATGCTATCCCCCAATGCCACATCAGATAAATCCAGTTTGCCTGTTTTGATACTGAGACGAACATCCCCACCTTGATCTTTGATGCTGTTTATTTTGCCAATGGCTTCGATAATGCCGGTAAACATGCCACGCTACTCCTGAGTTCAATTCAAATCATCTGCCATCCGGTTATAGAGTCTGCCCGAATCGCCTCATATTCTCAATCAAACAAACAGTAATTCCCGGGCATTAGTCAACACTGTGGACACAACTGGATGCTTGATGCGTCGTTCAATGGAGATGGCATAAAATTTCTCTTTTACCACGTCGATACGACCAATGGATTCTACCTGGTATTGCCATGCCACCTCGGTTTCGATAGCAGCAGGGGCAACAAATATTCCCGCCCCTTCCTGCCCAAAGGCTTTCATCAGGGCGCTGTCGTCAAATTCTGCAATTACTCGCGGGTGCAGACGATGTTGATCGAACCACATATCCAGGCTTGAGCGCAGTTGATTGCCCGCGCTGGGAAGCAACAGCGGTGCGCCATCCAAACACTGGGGAAATTCACCCACCAACTTTTTTTGTAGTGTTTTAGTAGCAAAAAAACTGACCGGGCATTCTCCCAGCTTGTGACTGAATCCACGGGTGCTCACTGTGGCAGGAATAGGTCGATCAGCCAACACCAGATCCAGACGATGTACTGCCAACTCTGCCAGCAAGGTATCAAGGCTGGATTCACGGCAAATCATGCGTACAGATTCCGTCATCTGCAATGCCGGCTGCAAAATGCGATGAGCGATGGACTTTGGCACCACATCCACCACACCCACGCGAAATATTCGAGGGCGATCCTTGGGCGCTTGATGCAATACTTCTTCAAGTTCACCACCCAGGGAAAAAATCTCGTCAGCGTAGCTCAGTACCAAACGCCCGGTTCCGGTCAATTCCAGGTTGCGCCCGACACGGTTAAACAAGGCCACACCAAGCTGTGATTCCAATTGTGTCAGTTGGCCACTAATGGTTTGTGGCGTCAGATGCAATCGTTTGGCAGCTTTGGCAACCCCACCTTCCCTGGCAACCGTCCAAAAATAATGCAAGTGCTTAAAATTGATCATTATCCTGATAGTTCGTATTTTTCGAATATTATAACAACTATAATCGACTTTTATATTTAATCAAACCCGCCTAGGATTTATTCACACCAGCAACCCATCGCAATACGACGGAGGATTCCATGCAGTTTGATATCCAGGCACGAAATTTTTCTCTGACGGATGCTTTGCGCCAGCATGCCGAGCGCCGTCTACGTTTCACTTTTACTTGTTGCCGCGATCAGATACAGCGTGTAGTCATGCGACTGTCTGATATCAATGGACCGCGGGGCGGAGAAGACAAGCGTTGTCATTTGCAAATCAAGCTGGACAGACTGCCTGATGTCATTGTCGAAGACACAGAAAGCGATCTGTATGTCGCCATCGACCGTGCAAGTGATCGCGCTGGACGAACGGTAATGCGGAAAATCGAACGCAAACAATCATTACTCAGACAACCCGCTCCAGCACTCCTGCTTCCAGAATAAGAAATCACTATTTTCATCATAGGTAATCAACAATGAACAATCACGCTGCCATTCCAGCCAGTGAAAACCAGGCGAGCACTCTCGCCACCAACAAGGTTATTCGCAACACCTACACCTTGCTCTCCATGACGCTTTTGTTCAGCGCTCTGACAGCGGGTGTCTCCATGGCACTGAACCTGCCCCACCCCGGACTGATACTCACTCTGGCGGGGTATTTTGGACTGTTATTCGCCACCACCAAGTTTCGCAACAGTTCCCTGGGACTGGTTTTTGTCTTCGCTCTCACCGGATTCATGGGGTATACATTAGGCCCTATTCTCAATGCTTACCTGGCGCTGCCCAATGGTAGTCAGGTGGTCATGACTGCCATGGGAGCCACAGGCGCAATCTTTCTGGGCTTGTCTGGCTACGCACTGACAAGCCGTAAAGATTTCAGTTTTTTGGGCGGGTTTTTGATGGTTGGCATTGTGGTCGCCTTTCTCGCCGGGCTGGGTGCCGTCTTTTTTGAAATGCCGGCATTGTCATTGGCAGTTTCGTCTATGTTCGTATTGCTGATGGCGGGGTTGATTTTGTTCCAGACCAGCCAATTGATTAACGGTGGCGAAACCAATTACATCATGGCAACAGTCACCCTTTATGTATCCATTTTCAATCTGTTCACCAGCCTGTTGCATCTCCTTGGATTCATGAGCGGGGATGATTAAGAAAGAGGTTTTTACAACTGTAGGTCCGAAGCTATTGCCCCCGGTTGCTGCTACCGTCAGCCCTCACCCTGTGAGTGTGGTAGCAGTAATTTCGGAGCCTGTCGATTTTAGTGTCACTAAACAACATTAAACTCGGCAAGCTCTCTGGGGATTTTTTTGATTTATAGCATTCCCGAATAACACATGGTTGCGCCATAAATCTAAGAATTGATTGCCATTTTGCTGCTAAGGAAGCTCTGATCGATTCATGATACGGCATCTTGCGGCGCAAAATCGTTCATTTCTGCGTTATCAACCTCGGCAATAGCCCTGCTGCTTCCTGCCATTGA
>CAYXOS010000044.1:1388-18047 GCA_964467115.1 uncultured Sedimenticola sp. | reverse complement strand
CCTGGGACTGATCGTTTTGCTCGCCATAGGTCATGGTTCCCAGGCACAGGGCACTGACTTGTATATCGCTGTTACCCAGTTGTCTGTATTGCATAATGTGTTTTTTCAGGTAATTGTTTTATGGAATTATCCGGTAGTTTATTCCACCCGGTATGGCAGATGTGGTTTTCCGGGTTGTTTTTTTTGGTGTTGTGGTTTGCCCTGCGTTGGGCGAAATGGTCACGTTTCAAGGAAAAAATCCAGCAGCATGTGTTTTTGGGGGCACTGGTTAGCCTGTTTGTGCTGTGGAACATGCGAGTGGAAATGTTACCGGGATTCTTCTGGCATTTGTCCGGAATGGTGACTATTACCCTGATGTTTGGCTGGTCCCTGGCGATCATTGGCGGAAGTATCGTGTTGTTGGGCATCGTTGCAGCAGGCTTGAATGACTGGAGTGGTTACTTCCCTTCTGCAATATTGGCTGTAGTTATGCCGGCAACCCTGACCCAGATCGTTCTGGGTCTGGTGCGGGCGTATGCACCAAAGCATTTTTTTGTCTATATTCTGGTCAATGCCTTTCTTGCCGGGGGGCTGGTGTTCGTTGTCATGTCCGGTTTTATCGTTGGCGGATTGCTATTGATGGGGAGCCATCCATGGAGTGAGTTGCAGCATAATTTCTTGAACCTCACCCCGATGATGTTGTTTCCCGAATCCATGCTGAATGGCTGGATCATTGCCATCCTGGTGGGATTCAAACCCCACTGGGTAGGATCTTTCAGCGATGACGAGTATATAAAGGGAAAATAAAGCCGCAATATGTGCTTATGATATAAGCACAAGAAAAATTGATAAGATTGCTTGCCAGACTTTTTGTGGGACATTACTATTCATGTAATCCCTTTTTTCGGAGCAATCCATGAGCACATCGTTCGATCCCCTGGTACTCAATATCCTGTACGCCTGCATGGGCGGATTTTTGACGTTGTTGTTCATGTGGTTGGGCTGCAAGGTATTCAGTCATATTGTCAATTTCAGTATTCCCGAGGAGCTGGCAGCAGGCAATCAGGCGGTGGGGTCCATGATCATGGGTATGTTTATCGGCATTGGCACGGCAATGGGATTGGTCATAGGACTCGGGCTGAACTGAATGCGCTTGCTTGGCTGGTCATTGTTTGTTCTGGCGCTGCCGGCGATGGCATTGGCGGGCGGGTTCAAGAATGTGGATCACAAGCACTGGACAGACAAATATGACCACCATTTTCGCAAGCACAGCAAACATTATTTTGGCCCTGCTGTGGATTGGCGCTGGTTCAAGGCCCAAGGCATAGCAGAATCGGGGCTGGATCCCGATGCCAAGAGCAAGGTGGGGGCTGTCGGCATCATGCAGATCATGCCTGCCACTTTCGAAGATATACGCAAGAAAAACCCTTCCCTGGCGAGTCTGGAAGAACCCAAATGGAATATTGCAGCTGGCATCTATTATGATCGATACCTGTTTGATAAATGGGATTTTTTGTCTGTAGACACACAGCAACGCCTGTTTTTTTCTTTTGCCAGCTATAACGCTGGTTTTCGGCGCATTCGCAAGGCTTATAACAAGAACGTGGAAAAGCTGAAGAGCATCAATAGTTGGGAACAGGTTGCGGCTTCTGCCCCTGGCGCAACCCGATATTATGTGAAACGCATCCATAAATTGATGCAGGCAATCCTTTGATAAACAGTGATTTGATGTGGCTGATTATCGCCTGGTTGGGATACTTCGTGTTGCATTCCGTGTTGGCGAGTTTGGCAGTGAAGTGTTGGGTTGCACAGCATTTCCCCGAATGGATGCCGGGCTATCGACTGTTTTTCAATTTCGTGGCAGTGGTGTCCCTGGCAATACCACTGTATTTGACCTGGGCAATAGGGGGTGAAACTGTCTTTGCCTGGAAAGATGGTTGGCAGTGGCTGGGTAATTCACTGGCAGTGGTGGCAGTGATCGGTTTTTTCTATTCTCTGCGTCACTATGATGGATCAGAATTTCTTGGTTTGCGTCAACTCAAGGAGAGGGAGCAGCGGGTCGAGGATCAAGAGCATTTTTGTCTCTCTCCCCTGCATCAGCATGTACGTCATCCCTGGTATTTTTTTGGGCTGATTCTGATTTGGACCCGAGATATGACCATGGCCATGCTGGTCTCCTCGGTGATGATGACATTGTACTTTGCCATCGGTTCCTGGTTCGAAGAGCGGAAGTTGCTGCGCTATCACGGCGAGGCTTATGCGGAGTATTGCCGACGGGTTCCCGGCTTATTGCCCCTGCCCTGGCGTAACCTCAGTAAAGAAGAGGCGAGGGAATTGGAGCAGATGGGGAATGAAAAGGACAGGACGCCCGGATAAGAGAGATCCCAGGGCGTCCTGAACCTGTATCAGCGGCGAGGGTAAGGATATGGGTAGTAGGGGTAAGGGTATCCATAGGCGGGTGCAGGCGTTCTGACAGGCGCAGGATAGTAGGGATTGACAACAGGACGTCGACCAATGGCATTGATGCCGCTGTTGATTCGTGCTTCCATTGCCGCACGACGGGCATCCATTTCTTTACGGTGTGCCGCCATCTTTTCTTCCATTTGCTGTTCGCGACTTGCCATTTCCTGCTCGTGTTGCTGAGCACGCTTTTCCATCTGAGGGTTCTGCATCGCAGGTTGATGCTGTTTCAGCAATTCCTGGCGTTTTTTCGTCATTGCTTCACGGCGTTGTTGCATTTTTTTGCGCAATGCATCGCGACGAGCTTCCATGGATTTAACCAGTGCATCATGTGATTCGCGCATGCTTTGATAGTGGTTGTCACTTGCGGTGCTGGTGGTGACTGTTTCCTGCTGTGCGTTTGTCTCTTGAGGTGCTTTGGCGGCGGCAGTTTCCTGAGCCTGAGAGGTGGCTGCCGCTACAGGGGGGGGCGTTACTGATACAGTCACCGCTGGGGCAACAGCTGCATCTACCTGTGCTGATTTTTCCGCATTTGCTGCAGGGACTTCAGTAGTCACGGTTTTAGCTTGAGGTGTGGGTGTTGTTTGGGCGACAGGCTTCATGCTGGGCATATCGTAGCCAGATTGTGCGGCCTTTTTCTTCAGTCTTTCATACTCTGCCTTGCGTAGGGCTTCACGCTCTTCACCTTGAGCATTTGCGAGCTTTTGCTGCAGGGCTTGTGCTTCTTCCTGGGTCAAAAGCTGAAATGTCGTGTCTGTGCTTTCTGCCAGGGCAGAAATGCTGGCTGCAGCGAGTAACAGGCCGGTAGAAAATATCAATGGATTACGTAGGGTCATTGCTGGTTCCTCCAATTTTTTATGCGGACAACAGGAGCATCATCCTATAATTTGTACACTGAGCATGGCGATATGGAGTAAATATGTCAACTTCTGTACTGGATAAGGTTTTGCGGCAGCTGGAAATTTCCCCGCATTCAGCGACCTCATTGACCCTGTATGCCCTGGTTAGCACCCTGGAATACGAAGCCGCCGGATGTTTGTTCAAACTGACAAAATTACGCGATTTGGACCAACAGGGTCGAGAATTAGCCTATGCTTTAATGGAATTGATGGTCGATAAAGAGAATCAAGGGGAGGCTTGGGACAAAGCGAAACAGCAGATGGATGAGCTGGTGCGTGCCGGTTGAACCGCAGTAGCCTACGAGATTGTATGCAATGCAGATAAGAAATACGCAAGGGCGTTATGGCTGGGTCAGCATCATACTGCATTGGGGTATGGCCTTACTGCTGATAGGCTTGTTTATCCTTGGCAAATATATGATTACATTGGATTATTATGACCCTCTATATCTGCGCTTGCCTGATCTCCACCGCAGTATCGGTGTTTTTACAGCAATGTTGTTGCTAGTGCGTTTTGTGTGGAGACAATTGAACCCGGTTCCCCGAATTGTGGGGAGCGTACTGGAAAGGAATCTTGCGCTCTGGATTCATCGACTGTTCTATTTGTTGTTGCTTGGGATTGTATTGAGTGGATATCTGACTTCCACGGCAGATGGTCATGCCTTGAGTGTGTTTGGCTGGTTTGATATTCCAGCGGTAATGCAGGGTGCGGATAACCTTGAAGACCAGGCGGGAGCTGTACATGAATACCTGACCTGGAGCTTGGTTTTTTTCGTGTTGCTACACATGGGGGCTGCCCTCAAGCATCACTATATCGACAAAGATTTTTCACTTAAACGCATGCTGGGATTTGCGCCAAAGTCAGGGGCTTCCTGAGGAGAAACCATGTATAAGCCAACCATTACCCAAAGCATTGTTCTGGCGGTATCATTTTTTATGACAGCTACCGTCTCGGCGGTGGACTATGAAATCGACACCAAAGGTGCCCATGCTTTTATTGAATTCAGAATCAAACATCTGGGATACAGCTGGCTTCTGGGGCGTTTCAATCGTTTCAAAGGTGAATTCAGTTATGACAAAGAACATCCTGAGTTGAACAAAACCCGTGTTTCCATCGAAATGGCAAGCCTGGACAGCAATCATGGGGTGCGGGATAAACATTTACGCAGTGAGCGTTTTTTTGATGTGGAAACCTTTCCGGTGGCGACCTTTGTCAGTAGTGCCTGGGAGCAAAGGACGACGGCTCTGCAATTCTCAAGGGTAAGCTGACAATGCGGGGTATCACCAAGGATATTGAGATTGCTGTCACCAATGTGGGGAATGGTCCTGACCCCTGGGGCGGATACCGAAGAGGATTTGAGGGCAACGCCCTGTTGCATCTTTCGGACTGGAATATGAAAGAGGCAAAGATTCTGGGTGATGCCGCAGAAGAAATACGGGTGTACCTGTCCATCGAAGGCATTCGTAAATGAAGCAAACAGTGGTCTATCTGACAGTGCTGATTCTGTCAGGCTGCAGTAGCTGGTTACCGGATTACAGCAATGAAGACACAGGCGCGAGGCTGATCTTGTTGCAAGCCCTGACCGTGCCAGGGGCAAGCGCCCGGGTCTTCATTCAGGAAGGCAAGGTATTGCCCGCCAGAAGCTTCAATCATTACCAAATCAGTTGTAGTTTTGAAGTGCGGCAAGTGAGTGAGCAACCCCAAACCATCGAGGCAGACAGCTTTGTCGTCAACCGGGTGCAACACATGCAGGAAGAAATTGCTGCCTGGAAGAAGGTACAGCTTGCTTCCCTGAACATGGCAGGGCTTTCTGGCGACAGCAGCCCGCCAGATATCTTCCGGGGCTGGCATTTCTGGTTGTCCTCAGAAAAACAGCCCAATGTGTTGCGTATGACTTGTCGAGGTGTGTTTGCCGAGCCCTGGGAGGCTGAGCCCCCAACCCTGGCAGAGATCAAAGATGCCCTGGGCGCTGTTGCTGATCTGAAAATAGGGGCAGATGCCTTTGTTCCTGGTCGTTTCTGAAGATTGCCGATGTTTGAATCCGTGAGCCCTGAACGGGGGCTGAGAAACTGTCTTTTCCCCTTGTTGGTCGTGATCCTGGCGATTGGGTTGGAGTATTCCGGGCTGGATCGTGCCTTTGTGAGCCAGTTTTATGATGCTCAGAACCAGCAATGGTTGTGGAAGAAGCATTGGTTTTTGAGTGACATCATGCATACTGCCGGGAAGAACCTGGCAGTGGCGGTAGCGGTTTTGATACTTATTACATGGTTGGGGTCTTTCGCCCTGGCTGTTTTACGCCCCTATCGCCGACAACTGCTGTTTTTGCTGTTGGCGAGCCTCAGTGGCCCGTTGATTGTCAGCCTGCTGAAAACCGTTACCCATATATCAACCCCCTGGGGGCTGGAGATTTTCGGGGGTAGCAAACCCTATATCAGAATCTTCGATGCCGTGCCTGAGAGCATGCCCTTGGGCAAGGCCTTTCCGGGGGGGCATTCCAGTGGTGGTTTTGCTTTTTTCAGTTTCTATTTTCTGGCGCTATATTGTTACCCGCGATATCGTTGGCAAGCACTCATGCTGCCCTTGCTTGTCGGTGGCAGTTTTGCTTTGACGCAATGGCTGCGGGGCGCTCATTTTCCCAGTCATGATCTGTTTTCCCTGGTAATTTGCTGGTGTGCTGCCTGGTTTTGGGCACGACTGCTGCTTGCAGGAATTTGCCATGAGGAAGGTGCGGGAATATGATGTGAAGCCTCTTCCCCAAAATGCTGATCAACAATAACTATGGCAAATATCTTACGCTTTTCTTTGTTTCTGCTGGTGCTGTTTTCCCTCAATGCTCATGCGGGCAAGGGCGAAATCAGTTTTGTGGAAACGACCGTGGACTTAAAGCCTGATGGTAGTGCCGTGGTGCTGTATCAGGTGCAATGGCATGTGATCTCCGGGGAGATGCACGGCTTTTATTTTGAGGGCAATGGTGCTCTCAAGGTCGGTATGGCAGTGGATCAGGCAGCAGCAGTGGACAGCCTCGGCAAAAAATACGGTCTGGATCTGAGGAAAATGTCGGGTGGAAAATGGGATGTGCTGCTGGCAAACGGGCAAGGCGTACCCACCGGTCAGACAGTAACTTATAATCTGCCGTTCAAGACCAATTTCTACACTGCCGGATATGTGGGGGAAACCACCGCAGAGGATGGGCGCGAGTTGGTGTATTTCAATTGGGCGCCAGTGCAATGGGATGAAGCCGCAAATCAGGATCATTACACCCTGAAGATTCTCACCCCGTACCAATTCCCTGATGATCAGGTTGATCCCCGCGCCCTGGTGGAAGAGCAACAATTGGTGCTCACTGAACCCTGGGTCAACGAAAAATATCTGATTGATTACCAACGAGGTCCTAACAATCGCTTGCTGTTGGTTTTTCACAAGAGCCGACCGGGAAATCGATTCCATATGCGGGTGCAATTCTATCTGCCCGCCAGTTGGTTCAACCTGGTGCCGCCGATAACCGGGCAAGGAGCACAGCAGATTGCCGCTCAACCGCAAAATCAGAGCCCGTCTTCGAATCCCCTGTTACTGGTGTTGGGCCTGGCGGTAGTGGGGGCGTTTTTTGGGGTGGTGAAGGGCAAGCAGCGTTCCATGCTCAAGGCGCAACAGGGTCTGGACGAGATTCGCTGGGAAAACCTGGATTGGACGCCCCCCAAGCTGGTGTTGTCGGAATTTCGCAAACCAGGCAAAGTGTGCAAGGATCTGACCCCGTTGGAAGCGGCTTTTTATCTGGAAATCCCTTTCAAGCTTATTGTCTCATCCATGCTCAACTCCATGGTGTTGGAAGGCTTTGTGCAAGTGGTCTCCGAATCACCGCTGCGGATAAAAGTCATACAGGCACCCAATCTGCATGAACTGGATGAATATGAACGACAGTTCTACCGTGCACTGGAAGATGACGGCGAATTGTCCCAGGCAGAGCTGGAAGATCTAATGAATACCGCAGTAAAGAATGTCCAGCTCAAGGCATGGGATGCGGATATCGAAGCAACGCAGAAATACTATCGCAAGCAGGTCCAAGGGTTTATCGCGGCAGCAGGTGCCGGGGTTGGCGGGAAGATGAATGATTCCGATCAATGGTATTACTGGTATCAGAACCGCCATCCTTATTATCGCCAGCACTGGGATCGAAGCAACAGCGACCCTTCCTTGTATGCCACGGATATGCCTGTGACCACAGACCATATTATTCACGGTCCACTGGATACAGATATCGCCCTGGAACTGAATGTCTGCCACGATGCCTGTCATTCAGCTTGTCACAGCGCCTGCCATTCTGCCTGTCATTCAGCCTGTCATAGTGCCTGTCATTCTGCTTGCGTCAGTGGAGGTTCACATTGAGTAAATTGATTTCCGGATTGGGCAATAAGCTGGCTTCCTGGCTGCCCATACCGCGCCGGGTTGCCAGTGCCACTCCAGGAGATGCATGCCTCCCTGATCTGTCCTGGGTGGATGAATTTATCCACAATGTCGGCCCCTATATCTTCGTGCGTACCGAGGACAATATTCTCATAAAGCGCCCGAATCAGGCGCAAAAACTCAATGCCCAGGGCGCACAAATCATGAAATTTCTGCTCGATGGCGGAAAGATTGCCGGTATTGTGCGAGGTTTGGGAGGGGATCATGCCAAATTGGAGCAGGTTGCCCTGTTCCTGCATGGGGTACGCGGATTTCTTGAAGGCAATATCGTTGCGGATTCTGGGCATCCCGGGGTAGAGGTTGAAGTATTCAACCGCCATTTCTCCGATTTGCCGATTCTTTCCGAGGTTGCCATCACCTATAAATGCAATCTGCGTTGTGTCTTTTGCTATGCAGGCTGCAATTGCACCACCCAGCCAGTCAATGATGAAAAAGTCATGACGGTAGAGGAAATACGCCAGGTGTTGTACAAGCTTTGGCATGAGGGGCGAGTGCCGTCAGTGAGTTTTACCGGTGGCGAACCGACGCTGCACAAGCAACTGCCAGAATTGATTGCCTATGCCAAAGAACTGGGGATGCGCGTCAACCTGATTACCAATGGCACACGCATCAATGCAGATTTGGCGCAGCGTTTGGCGGATGCTGGGCTGGATTCTGCCCAGGTCAGCCTGGAAGGAACCAGTTCTGAAATACACAACCTGGTCACCCAGGGGCAAAGCTCATTCGACAAGACAGTGGCAGCAGTTGGGCATCTAAAGGCAGTCGGCATACGGGTGCATACAAATACCACCATCAACCGCATGAACGTACATGAAATGCCTGATATGCCGCGTTTTGTGCGAGAAGTGCTGGATAACGAACGCTTCAGCATGAACATGCTGGTGCCAACAGGGAGCGCCATTGTGCATCCTGATCTGATTGTGCGATATACAGAAATTGGTGATTGGCTGCAACGCATCCAGGAACAGAGCAAAGTCCATGATGTGGAATTTCTCTGGTACTCCCCCACCCCCATGTGCATGTTCAATCCGATTCCTGCCGGTTTGGGCAACCATGGTTGCAGTGCCTGTGATGGCTTGATTTCCGTGGCGCCCAATGGCTCGGTTATTCCCTGTGCTTCCTATGATGACGAAGTGGGAAGCTTGTTGGACAACCATCTGGTGGATGTCTGGAACGGGGAAAAGGCAAAAGGGTATCGTGACAAGGCGCTGGCGCATCCCCAATGTCGGGATTGCAGCCAATTTGATATCTGCAATGGCGCCTGCCCTCTGTATTGGCGGGAGCTGGGTTTTGACGAGTTGGAGCAGCACAATGGCTTTGAAAAGGCCCAGGCGATGGGGTATGTGGTTCCTGAAGGGGAGACAAAAACATGAGTGCCGCTGACAATCCAACTAAAACCACTGATCAGGACAGTGTGGTTTTTCTGCTCATGCGCGATATGGCATACGGTAAGCGCATGAAAATTGCTTTTGCCCTCATCGTATTGGGAATTGTGTTGCAGTGGTATTCCAATGAGATATTTGCGGGTGTGATTCCGTTGCTTCTCGGCAACGCCTTGCTTCTGGTCAGAGGCTATGACAATCGCGTGGATTTCAAGGCTTATGACCCCGGCGAGCAATGGCAGCGGGTGGAGGCATCCCGCTTGAGTGAGCTGAAGAAGCTGGACAAGGAAATGCAGCGCTGGGATCGCAGCTATCTGGATATAACCAATTGGCGCGGGGTTTTGACCTTTGTGCTGTTGGGCTTTTTTCTCTGGGTTTTCTATGTGGGATTAAGTGAAAATCCGCAAAAATACGGGATTTTGGCGGCAATTCCCGTTGATATTGCCATATTGTTTCTTCCTCATTGGTTTACTGGAACCCGCCAGATTCTGCGTATGCCGGGGTTGTTGATCAAGGCGGAAACCTTGGAGAATGTTCTTGCCCAGGCAAAACAAATTCAGCCCGACGATGCTCAGGATGTGCTCATGTTGCTGGCTGGAAAAGATGAAAAGCTGCCCAGGGACATTAAAATCAAACTGCAGCCAGAGGGGGCGCCGCCGGAGTTCCTGGGGTTATATGGGCAGGTGGTGATCAATGCGGTGCAGGGAAAATCCTATCCCTACTTCTACATGGTTCTGGTTGCCAAGCCGGGGTTGGCGCTGAAAGACCTGGCCCATGATTTGAAACTGCCGCCGAAAACCGTTGTCGAATACAAGGAAAAAGATGGTGTACATATTCTGGTGTTGAGGCAGTACACCACAAAAAAATCGGGATACCACACCAACGGCAAAATGGTTTTGGCTTTGCTGCAACTAGGAATGGATGCCATGCATAAATTGCTTGGCAAGTAAATGATGGTCTGCATCTCGATGTGGTTAAAAAAGCGTATACTCTTGCATACCGATGATTGCTACCTTTCTCAACTGAAATAATGAACAGAATCACTTCGCTGATATTGTTGTCATTGCTGTGGGCGACTGCCCAGGCTGCTGTTTTTACCGACGAACAAAATCAAACCATCGAGCAAATGGGTAAACTCAATGGTACTGCTTTGAGTTGTCGCTATTTCGATCAGGTCAAACATATTAAAAAAGCTCTGGTCGAAGCATTGCCTAAACGCCGGGAATTGGGACGGCAATTTGAAGCTGTTACCGATAAAACCTATCGAGAACTCATGGTGAATAAAACCGCTTGTCCTACTGCAGATGAATTCGCCAGCAATGTCGATGCAGGAATACAACAGCTCAACAAAGCGTTCTCAAACAAGTAGTCAGGCAGTTCCGGAGCCTCCAATATGAAAAGATATCCTGTTCGCATTCTCGTTAGTTTGTTTCTGCTTCTTGCCTTGTTCAGTGGCGCTGCCTTGTCGGCAGACAAGCCCCTGAAAATTGTTGCCAGCATTAAACCCATACACTCTATTCTCAGCGGGTTGCTCAAAGGTATAGAACAACCGGAGTTGATTGTTGGGGCTGGAAAAATACCCCTGGGTTATGAACTGACCCCTGCACAACAGGAGAGTTTGAAAAAAGCAGACTTGATTGTGTGGGTAGGGCCGGAACTTGAAAAATCCATGGCAGCACATTTGGCAAAACTGCCCAAAGATGCGCCGATTATTACCTTGCTTGATCGGCCCGAGCTCAAGGTTCTGCCATCCCGTTGGGATGACAAACTTCGTGATCCGTATTTTTGGCAGGATAGCCGAAATGCTTTGATATTGGTTGATCTACTGACCAAAGAGCTGATGCTTCTCGATGCACCCCGCAGTCATTTGTACAAACGTAATCGCGACGCCTTGTTCAAGAGAGTTGCCGAGCTGGATCGTCGTCTGGAATATGGCTATCGGGGATTGAAGGGCGGTTTGGTGTTTACTTACTATGATACCTTGCAATATTTTGAGCAGGCCTATGCATTGAAAGTGGCGGGTGTGTTGGCCTCTTTCCCGGGTGTAAGCATCGATGCAGAAAAATTGCTCAAGGAGCGGGCACGCATTGCTGAAGGTTGGTATGCCTGCATACTTACAGAAGCGCAAATGCCCATGCCGGAGTTGGGTCTGCTGACCAGTGGTGTGGATATTCCACAGATCGAATTGGATAGTTTCGGTACCAAATTGGAACCGGGAGAAAACTTGTATCTGGAACTGATGAACAACAACACCCAGCTGATCAAACAGTGTGTGCAAAGGAAATCTGCCAGCTCGGTGGCGGATGACAAGCCTGTTGACGATAGCAATGCCGCATCTGCATTACATGTGCCTGGTGGAAAGTTCATGCTTATGGATCATCATGGCAACATGGTGACTGAAAAAGATCTTCTGGGGAAATACCAGTTGATCTATTTTGGTTACACCTATTGTCCAGATGTGTGCCCATCTTCCCTGAGTGTCATTTCCACCGCATTGAAACGAATGGGTGACAAGGCAAAGAAAATTCAGCCCTATTTTATTACTGTCGATCCTGAGCGTGATACACAAGAAGTGATGGCCAACTATGTTGCCTACTTCCACAAAGACATGATTGGCTTGATGGGCAGCAGAGCTATGACTGACCGCTTGATCAAGGATTACAATTTAGTGGTGGAAAAAGTACAGGAAGAAGGTGCTGACCCAAAAGACTACATTATGGATCATACCGCCAGCGTATTCCTGTTTGGTCCGGACGGAAAATTCATCACCAAATTTGCCCATGGCATCACGGCTACGCAGATGGTGGAAAAGCTCGAAGAGTATGTGAAATAGTAAGTCCATGGGCAAGAGATGGCGGTGAACTAAGAGTCTCTGATTCACTCTGTTTCGTTTAGAATAAATCAGCACTTCCTTAGACATTTCAGGTCACGGAATTTCAGGCATTTTATCCTGTCTGACAAAGAGACCGACGGAGTTTCCGTCTCGGCTGAGTTCGGCGGTTTGATCGTCTTTGACGGTTAAAACAAAATGCGTTTCTGCTTCAGTATCGGAAGACGGCGTGCAATCGAGGTCAATGGTTTGTTTGCTCTTTGCATTCCAGAAGCAGTGCCAGGTAGCTATGGTCATCTTGCTGCTGGTGAACTGGGCTTTTCCTTCAAAGCCAATGGTCAGATTGGGGATGCCGAAGATATTTTCGCCCTGAGCTTTCCACACGCCGCTGCCGGGATGGGGTGAGCATGCGCTCAAGGTGAGGCAGCACAGAAAGGGCAGCAAGGTTTTTTTCATGATGAGGTCGAAATTGATGGTAGAGCCGGGAGCTTACCTCGATAGCCTGACCTATACCAGGATTTCCTGAATCCGTAATTTATGTATTGTTCCCGGTGCTGTATCCTTACAGGATTGTATTTAGCGTAATAAAATAATCATGGATCAGCCCTACGACCCAAAACTCATTGAAGCAGAAGTACGCCAGCACTGGGAAGACACCCAGGCATTCAAGGCAGTGGAAGATCCCAGTCGGGAAAAGTTCTATTGCTTGTCCATGTTTCCCTATCCCAGCGGCAAGCTGCACATGGGGCATGTGCGTAACTATACCCTGGGTGACGTGATTGCCAGATACCAGCGTATGTTGGGAAAAAATGTATTGCAGCCAATGGGTTGGGATGCATTTGGATTGCCGGCGGAAAATGCGGCGATCAAAAACAAGACCGCGCCCGCCAAATGGACCTACCAGAATATTGCCAACATGAAAGCCCAGCTCAAAGAGTTGGGTTTTGGTTACGATTGGGACAGGGAGTTTGCCACCTGCCAGCCGGATTACTACAAGTGGGAACAATGGATGTTCACACGCCTGATGGAAAAGGGTCTGGCTTATCGAAAAACCGCTACGGTGAATTGGGACCCGGTAGATCAAACCGTGCTTGCCAATGAGCAGGTGATTGACGGCAAGGGCTGGCGTTCCGGCGCGCCAGTGGAAAAACGCGATATCGAGCAATGGTTCCTGAAGATTACTGATTATGCCCAGGAATTGCTGGATGATCTGGACAAGCTGGATCAATGGCCTGAGCAGGTCGTTACCATGCAACGCAATTGGATTGGTCGCTCGGAAGGCGTGCAGATGGATTTTGCGATCAAGAACTGGGATGAGCACCTGAGCATCTTCACCACGCGCCCCGATACCCTGATGGGAGTGACCTATGTGGCAGTGGCGGCAGAGCACCCCCTGGCACTTCAAATTGCCAAGTCCAACCCCGAGTTGGCAGGGTTCATCGAAGAATGCAAGAAGGGTGGGGTGACGGAAGCTGAAATCGAAACCATGGAGAAGAAAGGTTTTTCCCTAGGGATTGATGCCTTGCATCCTGTATCGGGAGAACCTGTGCCAATCTATGCGGCAAACTTTGTGCTCATGACTTATGGCACAGGGGCGGTGATGGCGGTTCCGGCCCACGACCAGCGTGACTGGGAATTTGCCGAAAAATACGGTATTGCCAAAAAACAGGTCATCTACCCAGGGGATGGCAGCAAGGCAGGCATTGAAGAAGCGGCATATACCGAAAAAGGCGTACTGGCAAATTCGGCACCCTTTGACGGACTGACCTCAGATGCTGCATTTGATGCCATCGCTGCCTGGTTGGAAGAACATGAAAAAGGTGGTAAACAGATCAACTTCCGGCTGCGTGATTGGGGGGTCTCCCGTCAGCGCTACTGGGGTTGCCCTATTCCGGTGATCCGTACCGAAGATGGGGGAACGCGTCCCGCGACGGAACTCCCCGTCAAACTGCCTGAAGATGTGATTGTGGATGGCTCTGGCTCACCATTGAAAAAAATGCCCGAATTTTACGCCCTGGAAGACGGGGAAGAGCGCGAGACAGACACTTTTGATACCTTTATGGAATCGAGTTGGTATTACGCTCGCTATTGTTGTGCAGACAATCCGGATGCCATGCTCGATGAACGTGCCCGCTATTGGCTGCCTGTGGATCAATACGTCGGTGGTGTTGAACATGCGGTACTGCATCTGCTGTATGCGCGTTTTTATAATAAATTGCTGCGCGATGAAGATTTATTGGATTGTGACGAGCCTTTCACCCGCCTGCTGACCCAGGGAATGGTGATCGCCGATACTTACTATCGGCAAAACAGCGACGGTTCCAAGGAATGGTTCAATCCTGCGGACGTGGAAATCGAGCGTGATGCCAAAGGCAAGGTGTTGCGTGCCGTGCTCAAATCCGATGGTGAGCCCGTTATCCACGGTGGCGTGGAGAAAATGTCCAAGTCCAAGAACAATGGGGTTGATCCCGAGCCTTTGATCCAGCGCTATGGAGCCGACACCGTGCGTCTCTATACCATGTTCACGGCTCCACCAGATCAATCATTGGAATGGTCGGATGATGGGGTTGAAGGTGCCTACCGTTTTCTACGCCGGGTTTGGAATCTGGCGCTGGAAAAACATGCTGTGATACAGCAAGCACAAAATGCGCAACTGCCAGACGATGAAAAACTACGCGAATCTCGTCGTGAAATTTATACCATCCTCAAGAAAGCCCTGTATGACTATGAGCGTCAGCAATTCAATACGGTGGTATCGGCGTGCATGAGTATCATCAATGTGCTGGCGAAGCTGGACAATGCTGTGCTGTTGCGTGAAGGGCTGGGAATCGTATTGCAATTGCTCGCTCCTATTGCGCCTCATATCAGCCATAAACTGTGGGCGGAACTGGGTTATGGTGACGATGTGCTGGTAGCAGGAATGCCTGTGATGGATGAAGATGCCTTGCGCCAGGACAGCATCGAATATGTGATTCAGGTAAATGGCAAGATGCGAGGCAAAGTCAAAGTTGCTGCTGATGCGGACAAGGAAAGCGTCGAGAAAGCAGCGCTGGCAAATGAAAATGCCCTGCGCTTTATTGGAGAAGCGACGGTGCGCAAAGTGATTGTGGTGCCGGGTAAACTGGTCAACATCGTGGCGAAGTGAGACTTATGCTCAAATTGAAATTAGCATTTTTTCTGTTGTTGCTGACCATGCTCAGTGCCTGTGGTTTTCATCCCCGGGGTGAATCGGCGCGTCCTGCAGCAGATATCAGTCCCTTGTTCATTTCCGGCTTGCCTGCGCGCAACCCGTTTGTGAAAGAATTGCGCCATCAACTGCAGATCAGCGGTGTCCGTGTGACGGATCAACGGGATCAGGCAGCGACCTTGTTGCGTCTGGGAAAGTTGGAGCGCAAACGCAGTGTATTTTCGGTGAATGCCAACAATAAGGTGGTGGAGTATGAAATCCGCCGCAAGTTGTCATTCAGTATCGAGCGTCCCCCGGGAACCCCGGTGTTGCACAACCAGGAACTGAATACCCGGAATATTGTTTATGATCCGGGGGGCGAGTTGTTGGGGCGTACCCGTGAAGCAGAACTGCGCACCGCTGACAGCTACCGGGAACTGGCACAACAACTCATCAATTATCTCGGCAAAAGCCAATAACCCATGCGGGTGCGTCAGGAACAACTGAGTACCCATCTGCAGGGCAAGCTGGCACCTGTTTATGTGGTCACGGGTGATGAGCCCTTACAGCAAGGGGAAGTGACTGATGCTATTCGTGCTGCCGCACGTCAGGCAGGTTATCTGAATCGCGAGATTTTTGAAGCCGACGCCCGTTTTGACTGGAACAAACTGCAGGAAGAGGCAAGTGCCTTGTCATTGTTTGCCGAGCAGAAGATCATTGATCTACGTCTGCCTTCCGGTAAACCAGGCATCACCGGCAGCAAGGCATTGATTCACTATTGCGAACAGATTCCTGAAGACACGCTGTTGCTGCTGACCTTGCCCAAACTGCCCCTGAGCAGTAAATGGATCAAAACCCTGGACAAGGCCGGGGTGATTATTCAGGTATGGCCTATTGATGAAAACCATTTGCCCCGCTGGGTACAGCAACGCATGCGCATGGCAGGTCTGCAGGCTGAATCTGGCGTGGCTGAAATGCTGGCAGAACAGACTGAAGGGAATTTGCTTGCAGCACGACAGGAAATAGAAAAACTGGCTTTGCTGTTTGGTGAGCGGAAGATTACCCAGGCGCAAGCGGCGGCAGCTGTTTCTGACAGCTCTCGCTTTGATGTGTATTCTCTGGTCGATGCGGCGCTTGCTGGAAAGAGCAAACGTTGTACCCGTATCATTGCTGGATTGGCGGGAGAAGGAATCGCCCTGCCCGTGGTGCTGTGGGCGCTGGCAAGAGAAATTCGCGCCCTTAATACCATGGCGCAAGATATTGCTGGTGGTGTGTCCATACAACAAGCATTGGGGCGCGCCAGGGTATGGAAAAACCGGATTCCCCTGGTCAGTGCCGGACTGAAGCGCCTCAAGCCGCAACAATGGGCTTTGTTGTTACAACAATGCCAACAGGCTGATGCGGCAATCAAAGGAGCCAGCCCCGCTGATCCCTGGTTGTTGCTGGAGCAGATCACCCTGGGTATGGCGGGTGTTCCTATG
>CAYXOS010000044.1:0-1288 GCA_964467115.1 uncultured Sedimenticola sp. | reverse complement strand
CCTTTATCGAGTACAACCAATGACGATCAATGATGTAACTGCCTATATGGGCGCCCTTGGAAAAAATGCCCGCATCGCTTCCCGTGCGCTTGCAGCTTCCAATAGCGGACAGAAAAACCAGGCATTGAATGATATTGCCGACACCCTCGATGCCGCCCGCCCCGCCTTGGAGGAAGCCAACCAAAAAGACTTGCTGGCAGGTAGGGAAAAGGGATTGTCAGATGCCTTGTTGGACAGGCTGGAACTGACCCAGGATCGGATCGACAGCATGATCGAAGGCTTGCGCCAGATCGCGGCTTTGCCTGATCCCGTGGGTGAAATCTTCGATATGAGTTACCGTCCTTCCGGTATTCAAGTAGGGCGTATGCGCGTGCCTTTGGGGGTGGTGGGAATCATTTACGAATCACGCCCCAACGTCACCGCTGATGCGGCTGCCCTGTGTCTCAAGTCCGGCAATGCCACGGTGTTGCGTGGCGGGTCGGAGGCTTTCCATTCCAATCAGGCTATTGCCGCCTGTATCAAACAGGGCTTGGAAAAAGCCGGATTACCGGGGGAGGCAGTGCAGGTGGTAGAGACCACAGATCGTGATGCCGTGGGCGCCATGATTACCATGCCGGAATACATTGATGTCATTATTCCCCGGGGCGGGAAAGGGCTCATCGAGCGTATCAGTGCCGATGCCCGCGTGCCGGTGATCAAACACCTCGACGGTATTTGTCATGTGTATGTGGACGATGAAGCTGACCCGCAAAAAGCGTTTGATGTGACCCTGAATGCAAAGACCCAGCGTTATGGCACCTGCAATACCCTGGAAACCTTGCTCGTGCATGACACCATCGCAGAAGACTTTCTGCCACGGATGGCGAAAGCCTTTGCCGACAAATCCGTGGAGCTGCGGGGCTGTAAAAAGACCTGTTCCATTCTGAAGGAGGGCTGTATTGCCGCCACTGCGGAAGATTGGGATACTGAATACCTGGCACCGATTCTATCCATTCGGGTGGTGGATGATATGCAGCAGGCCATGGATCACATCGAAGCCCATAGCTCTCGGCATACGGAAAGCATCATCACGGAAAACATCACCAAAGCGAGACGGTTTCTGCAGGAAGTGGATTCCAGCTCGGTAATGGTCAATGCTTCTACCCGCTTTGCCGATGGATTTGAATACGGTCTGGGTGCTGAAATAGGTATCTCAACGGACAAATTCCATGCCCGTGGTCCCGTGGGCTTGGAAGGACTGACCTCGGTGAAATTTATTGTTCTGGGCGACGGGCATATCCGTAGCTAA
>CAYXOS010000043.1:0-18386 GCA_964467115.1 uncultured Sedimenticola sp. | reverse complement strand
AGAAAAGAAAACGGCTCACCGAAAACCGGTGAGCCAAATCTGACAATAGTCAGGAGGAGTGAGAACATTCTGGATAACTTTACTTACCCAATAAGGAGTTGTTTCCAAAACCTTGAAACGCAGTTTACTCTCTCCTGAAAGTCACATATTGATCTAGCTCAAATAAATCATCATATTCTAATGAATGTTGGGGAACTGGGTGTCAACCCACCCCATATTGATCGCGATAATGTTGAATGGCATCCAGATATTGAGGGGAATCCCCTTTTTCTTGCAAAAAGCTCACCAGATCCTTGAGTTGCACGATGCCCGCAACGGGAATCTTGTAATCTCTTTCCACTTCCTGAATGGCGGACAGGTCACCTTGACCTTTTTCCTGACGATCCAGGGCGATGACCACACCAGCGGCTTTGGCGCCCAGTTGTTCGATAATGTCCATGGATTCGCGTACGGAGGTTCCTGCGGAGATGACATCATCAATGATCAGAATCTTTCCTTCCAGGGCATGCCCGACAATGACACCACCTTCGCCGTGATCCTTGGCCTCCTTGCGGTTGAAGGCATAGGCGACGTCTTTTCCGTGTTGATCATAGAGTGCGGCGGCGGTAACGGCGGCCAGAGGAATGCCTTTATAGGCCGGGCCATACAAAACATCGAATTCAATGCCTGAATCCATGATTGCCTGGGCATAGTAGCGTCCCAGGCGAGCGAGGGCTGCGCCACTGTTGAACAGTCCAGCGTTGAAGAAATAAGGGCTGATGCGTCCTGATTTCAGGGTGAATTCACCAAAGCGCAATACGCCAACGTCCAAGGCAAATTCGAGAAATTCTTTTTGGTAGTCCTGCATGATTTATCTCTGAGTAAGTTGATGGTTATGGCGCCATGTTATCAGGAGTATAATCTGCGGTCATGCGTGTTATCTCCGTCAATGTAAATGGCATTCGTGCCGCTGCCCGCAAGGGCTTCTATCACTGGTTGCGCCGCCAGAAGGCAGATGTGGTTTGCCTGCAGGAATTGAAGGCACAAGCCGAGCAGATTACTGACAAGCAATTCTGGCCACCCAGTTTCCATTGTTTCTATCATCCGGCTGAACGCAAAGGATACAGCGGTGTGGGTATCTATTGCCGTCAGGAGCCAGAATCTGTTGTTGAAGGCATTGGCTGGGATTGGTTTGACGCCGAAGGGCGTTGGATAGAAGCCCAGTACAAAAAGCTGAGTGTGATCTCTTTGTACATGCCTTCCGGTTCCCATAGTGAAGAACGGCAGGCGATCAAATTCCGAACACTGAAAAAACTCCTGCCTTATCTACAAAGATTGCGTGAACAGGGTCGGGAATACATTATTTGCGGTGACTGGAATATTGCCCACAAGGAAATCGATTTGAAAAACTGGCGCTCCAATCGGAAAAACTCTGGCTTTTTGCCCGAAGAGCGTGCCTGGATGGATGCGTTGTTTGGAGAAGTTGGATTTGTGGATGCATTTCGGGTGGTCAATCAGGAAGCAGATCAATACACCTGGTGGTCGAACCGAGGGCGAGCCTGGGAAAAAAATGTGGGATGGCGTATCGATTATCAGGTGATATCACCTGGGTTGAAAGACAAGGTCTTGGCTGCCTCTATCTACAAGCGCAAGCGTTTTTCCGATCACGCCCCTTTGATCATGGACTATGACATCGAGTTGCCGTTGTGACCAAACCCAAGCACAGTTGGCTGGAATCTTTTCTGGTCTACAAGAATCCGAAAGTTGTTTCCATGCTGTTTCTCGGCTTTTCAGCCGGCTTGCCAATTTTGCTGGTATTTGGAACTCTCTCTGCCTGGTTGCGGGTAGAAGGCGTGGACAAAACCACCATTGGATTCGTCAGTTGGGTGGCGTTGGCTTATGGCTTTAAATTTGTCTGGTCACCCCTCATCGATCGTGCGCCTGCGCCTTTGTTTACGCGTCTGTTCGGGCAGCGCCGTGGTTGGATGCTGTTGGCGCAAATCGGTGTGATTTATGGTTTGGTGAGTATGGCTTCCACAGATCCCGTAGGAAACCTGCAGGCAACAGTGATATTCGCCGTGATAACGGCGTTTTCTTCAGCGACCCAGGATATCAGCGTCGATGCCTGGCGGATCGAAGCCATTGGTGAAGACTTTCAAGGCGCCATGGCGGGTGCTTACCAACTGGGTTATCGCTTGGGAATGATCGTGGCAGGGGGCGGTGCTTTCAGTTTGGCGTACTATTATTCCTGGCCTACTGCTTATTTGTTCATGGCAGCTTTCATGCTGATAGGACCCTTGACCGTGTTCTTTATTGCCGAGCCGGAACGTCCTGAATCTGGCGCTTCAAAGTCCACAAGCGGCATGCCATTGCTGACGCGACTATCCAACTGGGTGGTCGATGCAGTCATCAACCCCTTTGCCGAATTCTTTGCCCGCCAAGGACTGTTTGCAGTAGTGATTCTGACTTTCATCATGGTCTTCAGGCTGAGTGATATCACCCTGGGAGTAATGGCAAATCCTTTCTATATCGACATGGGCTACACCGAGTTGGAAATCGGTCTGGTGACAAAAACCGTAGGACCTTTCGTCACTATCACAGGGGCATTGATTGGCGGGGTGCTGGTTATGCATTTTGGTAAAATGCGCATGCTGTTGGTGGGCGCGGTGTTGGTGGTCATCACCAATTTGTTGTTTGCCTGGCTGGCTACCCAACAGGCAGAATTGCGTTGGTTGATCATGGTCGTCGGTGCAGATAATCTGGCAGCCGGTATTGCGACCACCACTTTTGTTGCCTATTTGTCGTCCCTCACCAACAAGGCTTATACGGCAACCCAGTATGCTTTATTTAGTTCCATCATGTTGCTGTTGGCAAAATTCATTGCCGGTTTTTCCGGTTTGATCGTCGACGCCAGCAGTTATCCGGTTTTCTTTGTTTATGCAGCGGCATTGGGTGTTCCTTCGGTACTGCTTATTCCGGTATTGATGTGGCATGACAGAAAAATAAAGGCACTTCAGAAACATGTTTGACCTGAATCTTCCAGGCGCATTCATCGTAGGTTTGTTGGGTGGTGTACATTGCCTGGGCATGTGCGGTGGTATCGTCGGTGCGTTGACCCTGGGGTTACCCCAACAAAATGCGGCTAGCTCCCGTTTCTGGGTGTTGCAACTGAGCTATAACCTGGGGCGTATTCTCAGCTACATGATCGCAGGAACCATTGCCGGTGGTTTGGGTTTGTTACTTGCCCAGGCAGGACCGTTGCAGTATGTACAGCAGCTGCTCAGCATCATCGCGGGACTGTTCATGATTGTACTTGGGCTGTATCTGGGGGGCTGGTGGACAGGCTTGGCACGGGTAGAAAAGGCGGGGGCTGTGGTGTGGAAAAGAATTGAACCCCTGGGACGAAAACTGTTGCCAGTGCGCTCGCCCGGGCAGGCGTTTCTATTGGGAATGGTTTGGGGGTGGTTGCCCTGTGGATTGGTCTATAGTGCCTTGATCTGGTCCTTGTCTGCCGGGGGTATGGGGGAAGGCGCATTGCTCATGGGGGCTTTTGGTTTGGGAACCCTGCCCAACCTGCTGCTCATGGGGGCAGCAGCAGGCTGGATGGGAAGTTTCCTGCGCAGACCTCTGGCAAGGAAAATAGCAGGCGCATTGGTAATAACTTTCGGCCTGCTGATGTTGTTACAGTTGCGACCCGGTATTTAACAGCCTGTTAATCCGGCGTCATCCTTGGGCTTGCAGGTAGTTTAATCCAGGCGGTACTTTCTCCGGATCAATGGGTGAAAAACTGCTGCTTGAGAGAAGCATGCAAGACTCTGTGATCACCGAGTGGCTGTACATCAATGGTGAAAGAGACGTTTTCCTGGTTTTCAACCAAAAACTCACCAATGTAATACACGGCTTTTTCTTCTTTGATTTCACGCAGGGGGATTCTACGGATTTGACCGCGCAGGTTACGTGCAGTTACGGTGACCTTTGCCTGAGTGGCTGTACCCAAAGTGCCGGGAACGTCCTTGATGATGCTGATATTGATCAAGGCGCGATTGGGGCTACGCCGGATGTTGTATCTGCCTGCCATCTCAGGTGACAGTTCACTGCTTAAAAATGCGTTGTGGTGAATGGTATAACCACCTGTTTTTGTGCTGTTTTCAGCAAACGCGGTGGTAGAAAAAAGTCCCAGTATAGCGATAAATAAAATTATTGTTTTGTGCATGCGATTCTCCTTGGTGTTATTGACCCAGTGGATAGGCTCACTATCACTGGGCGTAACTGCTTATCTGTAACCTGAATCCACGGATTCAGATATTAATTATAGACCAGACTATCGGCCTTGTTCTTTCCAAGATTACATCAGGAAAGCGGTTGCCAGTCCCAAAAATGCTAAAAACCCGACAACATCAGTAACTGTCGTGAGCAATACGCCACCTGCCAGTGCCGGGTCTATTTTCAACTTGTGCAATGCCAATGGAAGCATGGCGCCTACGATGGCGGCGGCAATCAGATTGATCATCATGGCGGCAGCGATGACCAGGGCAATATCGGTACTGTTAAACCAAATGCCTGCGATAATACCGACCACCACCGCCCACAAAATGCCGTTGACCAGGGCGATAGCGAGTTCTTTTGCCAGCAGGTAGCCGGCGTTTTTACTTGATAACTGCCCGAGCGCCAACCCGCGAATGGCGAGAGTCAGGGTTTGGGTGCCTCCAACGCCCCCCATGCTGGCGACGATGGGCATAAGCACAGCAAGCGCCACGATTTTGTCCAGGGTGCCTTCGAAATTGCCGATGACCCAGGATGCCAGGAATGCAGTGAGCAGGTTGATCCCCAGCCACAGGGCGCGGCGTTTGCTGCTCTCTAATACTGGGGCAAACATGTCTTCATCTTCAGACAGACCGGCGCTCCCCATGAAATGGTGTTCGCCTTCTTCTCTGATCAGGTCAACCACGTCGTCCACGGTAATACGCCCAACCAACTGTCCGTTCTCGTTTACCACAGGGGCTGATAGCAGGTCATATTGTTCGAAACGTCTCGCCACATCGGTATCCTTGGTCAAGGCATTGAAGGGTTGAACCCCCAAGGTCATGACTTCGGCAACACTTTCCTGGGGGGAATGGGTGACCAGGTCAGAAAGACGCAATGTGCCTAAATATTTGTCGTCACGGTTGGTGACGAACAACTGATCCGTGTCTCGGGGAACACTATCACCCAGCTGTCGCAGATAGCGCAATACCACATCCAGGGTAACGCCTGGGCGTACCGTGACCGGGTCGGTATTCATCAAACCGCCGGCGGTATCCTCGGGATAGGAGAGAACGGTTTCCAGGCGTCGCCGGTCCTGCTTGCTCAGGGACTGCATGACCTCTTTGGTCACATCAGAAGGCAGTTCCTGGATAAAGTCCGCCAGGTCATCGACATCCATGTGCTCGGTGGCAGCGACAATGTCGTTTTGATCCATGTTCTGGATCAGTTCGTTCCTCACGTTTTCCGTGAGTTCCATGAGGGTTTCGCCGTCCTGGTCGGTATCCAGCAAGTCCCACAGAATCTGGCGTTGATTCAGGGGTAGAGCTTCCAGAACGTGCGCAATTTCAGCCGGCTGAAGCTTCTTCAGTAGCTTTGCCGCTTCGCGCCATGAATCTTGATCCAGGAATTCCTGAATCTGTTCCAGACGTGAAACTTCGTTATCGACGGTTGCTGATGTGCTCATGATCGGTTTGGATGCGATCCAGGCGGTGGTAAACGCTTTTAAGTTTAACAGGTTGGATGGAACAATTCAGGTATGTTCCATTTGGAGTAATGAGCGAATAATACGGGGAGAATAAACTCAATCGTTGAGCAATGATTCCAAGGCAGCTTCCAAATCCTGCGTTTCCAGATTTTGCAGTATGGCAACAGTTTTTTGTTCGAGTTGGGAAATATTCAAATGCCGTATGAGCTGTTTGGCTTCGGGCAGTGAGCTGGGATGCATGCTCAAGGTCTTCAATCCCATGCCCAGCAACAACGGGATGTATTTGGGGGTGCCTGCCATCTCGCCACACATGGAGACGGGTTTTCCCTGAGTGAGCCCCGCCTGAACAACTTGTTGAATGAGCATGATTACGGCGGGGTGCAACGCATCATACAAATGGTTGACGCCATCATCAGCACGATCCACCGCCAGGGTGTACTGAATCAGGTCATTGGTGCCGATGGAGAGAAAATCAAACACCCGGGCGAAGCTTTCTGCAGTCAATGCGGCGGCCGGGGTTTCGATCATGGCACCAATGGGAATGTCCGGGTTGAAGGAAATGTTTTGTTGTGTGAGAAGCTGCATTTCTTCTTCGATGATTTTTCGTGCTTGTTGCCCTTCCCAGATATTGGTGAGCATGGGAATCATGAGTTGTACATTTCCCAATGCTGAGGCACGCAATATGGCGCGAATCTGAATGCGGAAAATACTGGTTTCTTTCAGGCACAGGCGAATGGCACGCAAGCCCAGTGCCGGGTTGGTACAGGATGAGGAATCTGGTTGGTGTTCACATTGCTTGTCTGCGCCCAGGTCCAGGGTACGAATGGTAACTGGCTGCCTGCCCATGCCTTGGGTGACCTGTTTGTAGGCTTGAAAATGCTCTTCCTCGGTGGGGAGGGCATCGCGGTTCATGTAGAGAAATTCAGTTCGGTACAAACCAACGCCGCGACAGCCACCTTCGATGGCAGTATCGGTATCCTCCGGGAGTTCGATGTTTGCCAGTAATTCTATGTGTTGCCTGTCCAGAGAAACGGCAGGTGCATCTTTGAGATCGTGCAAGGCATGTTGATGGGCTTGTTCCTGTTCCAGGCGCTGCCGGAAGAACAGCAGGCAGGCGTTGTCACAGCCGCTGAGAATACTGCCGTGTTCGGCATCCACAACCACCAGTTCACCAGCGTGTAGCTGCTGGGTGGCACCATGGGCACCGACCACAGCCGGAACTCCCAGGCTGCGCGCCAGAATTGCCGTGTGTGACATGGGGCTGCCGTAGTCAGTGACAAAGCCGATAGCGCCGCGGTGGTGTAGCATGATGGCATCAGCGGGGGTCAGGTCTTCAGAGACGATGATATGCCCGGATATTTCGGTAGGGTCGCTGTTATTGGCACCTTGCAATATGTGCAGGATACGATTTACCACATGTTCCAGGTCATCTTTGCGCGTGCGCAGATAGGCGTCTTCCATCTCCTCGAAAACCCGCATCATCTGATCACGGCGTAGCTGCAAAGCCCATTCAGCCGAACAGCCTTCCTCGCGAATGGTTTGTGCAGGGGCTTCTGAAATTGCCTTGTCTTCGAGCATTAGCAAATGGGTGTCGATGAACTCCAGAATATCCGCCGGGGTGTCGTCTGGAATTTGCTTGCGTACGTCTTTGAGTTGGGCAGCGGCTTGCTCTACGGCGGCGAAAAAACGTTCGATTTCAGCGGGAATATCGTTGGCGGAGATCATGCCGGGTTCGGCTTGAATATTTCCCCGGGAAAGCATCAGCACCTTGCCGATGGCGGTATTGATACTGGCATTGACCCCGATACCTTGGATTGCCAGGGTCATTGTTCTTCCCCGAAGCCATCATCGATCAACTCGCTCAAAGCTTGCAAGGCGTCCTTTTCATCCTCGCCATCTGTGATCAGGGTGATGATTGAACCCTGGCTGGCTGCCAGCATCATCACGCCCATGATGCTTTTGCCATTGATGCGGTTGTCGTCCTTTTCCAAAAAAACTTCAGATGAATACTGGGCAGCAAGTTTTACCAGCTTGGCAGCGGCTCGGGCATGCAGTCCCAATTTGTTGGGAATAGTGATTTGTTGGGTTTTCATTCGGCAGATCCTTTTGCGTGTGAAATCTGAACGCCGCGCATTCCACCTTCAGCCGCTTTGTGAGTTAGTGCTTGCAGGTCGTCGCGGGCGTAGTTGAACACCCGAATGAGCATGGGCAGATTGAGACCGGAGACCACATTTGCCTGGAAACCCGAAGTCAGCTGGCAGGCGATATTGCTGGGGGTGGAGCCAAAGGCATCGGTAAGAATCAATAAGCCGCTGCCGTCATCCAGTTCTGCCGCGGTTTGTCTGGCGCGCTGTTCCAGTTCATCAGTGTTACTTTCCAGGGGAACCTCAAGACATTGGATGCGCAAGGGACAGGCGCCAATGAGTTCAAAGGCATTTTTCAGCAGGATATTGCCGATGCCCGGATGGGTAATGAGCAGGATGCCGATACTCATGAGCTATTGTCCTCAATCGCCTGTTGTTGGCGCTGGATAAAGATTTCAGCGGCATCATAACCTTTGAGTTTCAACAAATGATTGCGTACGGCGGTTTCCACCAGAATTGCCAGGTTGCGTCCGGGGGCTACAGGAACGGTGATTTCAGGGATGTCCACTCCCAGTACATTGCGATAGCGCCCGACGCCGCGTAAGCGTTCCATATCTGCGATTTCCTGCAACTTCATGCGTTTCAAGTGTACGATCAGATGCAAGTATTTGCTGTGTTTGGTGGCGCTGTCGCCGAACATGGCGGGAATATTGAGAATGCCCAGACCGCGTACTTCCAGAAATTCCCGTAACAGAGGCGGGCAGCTGCCGCTGACAATATCCGGTGCAATGCGTCTGAATTCAGTGATGTCGTCGGCAATCAGCCGATGACCACGAACGATCAATTCCAGTGCCAGTTCGCTCTTGCCCACGGCGGAGTGTCCGGTGAGCAGTACACCCATGCCCTGAACTTCCAGAAACACCCCGTGCAGATTGGTTTTCTGGGCGAAGAAGCGTGCTGCATAGTATTGCAGATTGTCCAGAACCTGAGCATCTTTCAAGGACGAAGCAAGCAGGGGGATACGGTGTTTGTTTGCCAGCTTTTCCAGTGATGCAATGCTCTTGAGGCGATTGCTGATCAAAATGGCCGCGGGCTCTGCGTTGATGAGTCGCATCAATGCGGCTTGCTGGTCGTTCTTGTTGAGATTGGTAAGGTATTTTTTTTCCTTGGGTCCGATGATTTGTACCGGACTGGGATGAATGTAGTTCAACAGTCCTGCGATGATGGGGTCGGGCTTTTCAACATCGGCGTCAAAGATTATATTGCCCAAGCCTTTTTCGCCAGCAAGCAGACGTAACCGCAGACGTTCCTGCAAGGCATCGAGCAGGTCGTTAACTGTGATCTGATGCTGCATCAGCTAACGGTGGAGGGTTGAGCAGGTGCAATACCTGGTCTGGGGTGGTCGCTTGGCGAATCTGTGCGCATAACTGGGGTTTGTTGAATAGCCGCGCCAGTCCTGCCAAAAGCTCCAGATGGGCTTCAGTTGCCTGCTCAGGCACCAGCAGACCAAAAATCAGGTCGACGGGTTTGCCGTCCAGGGCGTCAAAATCGATGCCTTTGGCTAAACGTATGAATGCTCCCGTGGGTTTGTTTATGCCTTTGATGCGGGCGTGGGGCAAGGCAATGCCGTGATCCAGTCCTGTGCTGCCCAGGCGTTCACGGTCGAGCAGCTTCTCGTAGATTGCTTCAGAGCCGGGGGTGTTGGTTCCCGCAGCCAGCAATTCCGCCATGGCTTCCAGGGCGCGTTTCTTGCTCGAGGCAGTGTTAGAGAGGCTGATTTGATCCAGCTGCAACAAATCTTCAGGTAGCATGATTTCGTGTTTTTGGTGGGAAACCGGTAAAGCCGTTCAAGGACAATAAAGGGTTCCGTTTAAATTAAAGAACAGTAGGATTTCCTCTGCTGTTCAGCCTAAGGAAGCGCTGATTTATTCTGCATCACTTGCAAGATGTGAGTGCATGAATAGATCAGGGCTTCCCTAATTGTGCCTATTCCGGCATTTCTGCCAGGATAGCTTTTGCGCCATTGCCGCGGGCGCGTTTCTGGATTTTTTCTTTGTGCTTGAGAATTTGCCGGTCAAGTTTATCCACCAGCCCATCGATAGCGGCGTACATGTCTTCTTCATTGGCTTCAGCAAACACATCCGCGCCACTGACATGCACCGTAGCTTCTGCTTTCTGCAGGTGTTTTTCTACGCTGAGAATGACGTGGACGTTGGTGACATGGTCGAAATGGCGCTCAATACGCTTGATTTTTTCTTCGACGTAGCTGCGTAGGGCGTCTGTAAGTTCGATATGGTGACCGGTTACGCTCAGTTGCATAATGTTCTCCTTTGTTAAACGAGACGTTTACGTTCGTTGGATGGCGGAATTGCCATGGCTTCTCGGTACTTGGCGACAGTGCGCCGAGCTACTTTGAAGCCGTCATCTGACAACATGGTGGCGATCTTGTTGTCAGACAAGGGTTTCTTCGGGTTTTCTGCAAGAATGATCTTGCGAATACAAGCGCGAATGGCGGTTGCTGATGCCTGATCGCCGCTGTCTGTGCTGACGTGGCTGGAAAAGAAGTATTTGAATTCCAGTACGCCTTTGGGTGTGTGCATGTATTTGCCAGTAGTAATCCGGGAAATGGTGGATTCGTGCATTTCCACGGCTTCGGCAACATCCTTGAGAATCAAGGGTTTCATGGCTTCTTCGCCATGCTCGAAAAAGCCCTGTTGCACCTCCACGATACGGGTGGCGACTTTAAGCAAGGTCTGGTTGCGTCCTTGCAGGCTCTTGAGAAACCAGCGGGCTTCCTGCAAATGATCTTTGAGGGTGGTGTTGTCACTGCTATTGTCGGCGCGTTTCACCAGGGCGGCATATTCGGCGTTGACGCGCAATTTGGGCATGGTTTCCGGATTCAGGGACACCACCCAGCGGTTGTTTTTCTTTTCGACGAATACATCCGGTTCGACATAGCGGGTATCCATGGGGGATATGCTGGAACCAGGGTGTGGGTTGAGTGAGCGTATCAGGGCGAAAACCCCTTGCAGTTGTTCCGTGTTGATGTGCAACAGCTTTCGAATACGTGCTTCATTGCCGCTGGTCAGAAGCTCAAAATGATCTTTGAGTAATTTTTCGGCGCTGCGTTTTATCTGGTCATCAGCAGGTAGTTGCTCCAGTTGTAACAACAGGCATTCCTGAGGTGTGCGGGCAGCAACGCCGGGTGGGTCAAAGTGTTGTACGCGATGCAATACTGTGAGCACTTCTTCCATGCCAAGTTCTTCATCGTCCATGTCGGCGATAATTTCTTCCAGAGGCGCATGTAAATAGCCGTCCGGTGAAATACCATCAATGATGGCCGTGGCTATGGCTCGGTCTTCATCACTGAAAGGGGTGAGGTTCAACTGCCAATGCAGGTGATCTTGCAGGGTTTCGGTGCTGCTTTCCCGGGAGAGGAAGTCATGATGTTCCTCGTTACTGCTGGCCTGGGTACGGGTGACGGGAATGTCATATTGATCTTCCCAATTGGCATCTACCGGCAACTCATCAGGAATGGTTTCGGTGCTACTTTGCACTTCCGCATCATCTGTGGGTGTTTCAAAGCTGTCTTCGTTGGCTTTTTCGCTGGAAGGCGATACAGACTCATTCGCCTCCTCTTCAATTTCCAACATGAGGTTGGACTCCAGGGCTTCCTGGATTTCCTGTTTGAGCTCCAATGTTGAAAGCTGTAGCAGTTTGATTGCCTGCTGCAATTGCGGGGTCATGGTGAGGTTCTGACCCATGCGGAGCTGAATGGAAACTTTCATTAGTGGATGTATGATCCTTTATTCTGCTGTTTAACTATAGTTTAGCGCATGCGGGGATGATTGCCGAAATCTCAAGCTTGATTCAGGTCAGGTTAAAGGCGGAAATGTTCGCCCAGGTAAGTACGGCGTACATCCTCGTGGGCAAGAATTTCTTCCGGCTTGCCCTGTGCCAATACGGTGCCTTCCGAAACAATATAGGCGCGTTCGCAGATACCCAGGGTTTCACGTACATTATGGTCGGTAATCAGAATGGCGATGCCAGTATTCGCAAGATTTTCAACGATTTGCTGTATATCAGCGACGGATATGGGGTCAACGCCTGCAAAGGGCTCGTCAAGGAGAATAATGCTTGGTTCCGAGGCAAGGCTGCGGGCAATTTCCAGCCGTCGGCGCTCGCCGCCAGAGAGACTGATGGCAAGATTCTGACGTAGATGGGAAAGTCCGAATTCTTCCAATAATTCGTCACAGCGTGCCTGGCGCTCCTGTTTGGATGACTTCTTTCCCAGTTCCAGCACGGCGAGAATGTTTTGCTCCACGTTCAGCCGACGGAAAATTGAAGGCTCCTGTGCCAGATATCCCAATCCATGCCGGGCGCGAATATGCATAGGGCTGGCGGTCAAATCGCGCCCACCCAGGCTGATATTGCCTGCATCCACGGGAACCAGCCCCATGATCATATAGAAACAGGTGGTTTTACCTGCGCCATTGGGGCCGAGCAGCCCCACCACTTCCCCTTCGTCTACGTGCAGACTGACGCCATCAACCACGGTTTTCCCCTGGTAGGTTTTGGTCAGCCCTTCGGCGCTGAGAAAGCTCATTGAGCCTGCTGGGGTTGAATGATGACTTTGACGCGTTCTGAACCCTTGGCAGCGGCACCGGCCTTGAGTCTCGCCTTTACCCGGTCGTAGACGATTCGATCACTGCGGAAACTGTCATCGTTTTGGGTCAGTACCGCGTTGTCGGTCAGGGTCAGTTCTTCGCTATTGATATCGTAGACAATGCGCTTGCCTTGACCTGTAACCCAGGCTTTGTTTTTTTCCGGGCGTTGCTTGAAACGGGCGGGGTTGCCCGTGGCAGTAAGCTGGCTGGGTTTCCTGTTCTTGTAGCCGATAACCACTTTATCGGCATGTAATTCCATGGAGCCTTGCTTGATGAAGACATTGCCGCGATAAGTGGTGGTGCTGGTTTTCTGATTGATATCAGCGCTGTCAGCTTCGATTTCTACCGGCGCATCCTTGTCGGAGGGCAGGGCCAGAACAAGGGGAGTGGTGCAGAAGAAGATGACGGGTAGCAACAAGAGAAGCCTTGTGAGTCTACTGAGCAACATAATGAGCCCTCGTTTGAGCGATAAAGTGGATTCTGCCGGGAGATTTCAGCCAGGCTTGCATGCCCACAGATTCTATCCAGTTTTGCTCACTAATAACAGTCACTGCAGCGCTGGTTTCTGCATATTCACGTTGGGGGTAAATGGTAAGGTCTGATGTCAGCATATTCATTGCCGGACGCTGATCGTTGCCTTTCCAGTCAATGAACGTGGTTCCCTGTAGCTTCAGCTGGGAATGATCCTTGGACAGCTCGCCAGTTTCTGCCTGCACCACCGATTGCGGATGTTTTTGATCGTAGAGGGTATAGATGGGTAGCATCAGATCCGTGATACCGGAACCCAGATAGTGCTGAAGCTGTTGTGCTTCCAGCACATGGGACAGGTTTCCCTGAGGATCGAACTGTTTTAGCTCAAGACCCTCAACGAAATAGTCCTGGATTTGGTCTTTATCGTTATTACCGATGGTTGTTTGCAAGGGTTCGGGTTGTGATGCCCACCAAGTGATGCCCACAAGTCCCAGTAACAATAAAAGTAGCCCCAGGCGCATTATTGAAGATAGCTTTGCAAATGAGTGTCGAGATGTCCCTGGGCTTGCATGATTAGCTCGCAGACTTCACGGGCAGCGCCCTTTCCACCTGCTGCGGTTGTGACCCAGTGTGCATGTTGCCGGGTGAAGGGGTGAGCATCTTGTACCGCAATGGCAAGTCCGACCTGGCTCATCACGGGTAAATCCACGACATCATCACCAACATAAGCAACCTCTGCATCAGTAACGCCAAGGGTTTGCTTCAGCTCAGTATATGCCGGTCTTTTGTCCCGTTGTCCCTGGTACAAATGTTGAATGCCGAGACTGCGCATACGAATCTCTACCACCTGGGACGTTCGGCCGGTAATAATGCCAACGGTTACGCCAGTTTGCTGCAACATTACCAGACCATGCCCATCCTGGGAATTGAATGCCTTGTATTCCTGCCCATCATCGCCAAGGTAGAGGCTGCCGTCGGTCAATACGCCATCGACATCAAAAATGATCAGTTTGATTTGTGCTGCCTTGTCCAGTACGTCCTGCATGATATATCCTCGAAGTTAAACCACACCTGCTTGCAGCAGGTCGTGCATATTCAGTGCGCCAACCAAGGTATTGTTTTTATCGATAACCAGCAAGCTACTGATTTTGTTGTCTTCCATCAGTTTCAATGCCTCTGCTGCGAGGTGTTCGGCTTTGGAGGTAATGCCGCCAACGGTCATGACTTCAGTGACCGGCGTGCTGCGAAGATCCAACTCCCGATCCAGGGTGCGGCGCAAATCACCATCGGTGAAAATACCGCTGATATGTCCATCCCCGGTGACCACGGCGGTCATGCCCAGCCCCTTTGCGGTCATTTCCATCAACGCCTGACTGATAGTGGCATGTTCAGGAACCTGGGGGATATTATCGTCTTTATGCATGATATCGCCGACATGCAGCAATAACTTGCGCCCCAAGCTGCCGCCGGGATGAGATCGGGCAAAATCCAACTCGGTGAAGCCTCTGGTTTCCAGCAGCGCCACCGCCAGGGCATCACCCATGGCAAGGGCAGCTGTGGTGCTTGCTGTAGGAGCCAGCCCCAAAGGGCAGGCCTCGCGGCTAACTCTGACATCGATATTGACATCAGCTTCTCGAGAGAGGGTAGAGTCCGGGTTTCCCGTCATGCTGATCAAGGGTACGCCCAGACGCTTGATGATGGGGAGTATGGTTATGATTTCTGCTGTTTCACCAGAGTTGGACAAAGCCAGAACCACATCGCCTGTAGTAATCATGCCCAAATCGCCATGACTAGCCTCGCCCGGGTGAACGAAAAATGCCGGACTGCCCGTGCTTGCCAGAGTAGCGGCAATTTTGTTCCCAACATGACCGGATTTTCCCATGCCGATAACGACAATACGCCCCTGGCAATGCAACATATAGCCACAGGCAAGGACAAAACTGCCGTCAATGCGTTTTTCCTGCTCTTGTATGGCCTTTGCTTCGGTGCGGATGACCGCAAGACCAAGTTCTTTTAGTTTTTGTGTTTCAGAGGGAGATATATCGGGTAAGGATTTCACGGCGAGCTTCGATCAATGGCATTGAAGCGATAATACCACGTCAGAATGAGCAGCAGTTGATTTTGACCTCTAATTGAATTTCCCATGATGGGGTTTCGGAAAAAATCAGGGGTTGCTCAGTGCATGTGGTTATTGGGTGTTGGATGAGGTGTTTGTTCGGGTAATAGGCAAGAAGTGGATCAGTGAGATACAAAAAAGCCCCTGCAATTAACAGGGGCCTTTCATAGTGAGTAAAAGAATTCAGATATCGTTATGGATTACTTGGTTCTTTCAAGCAGCAAGGCGACGGTTTGCTTGAGTTCAGCAATTTCTGCGTCACGCTTATTCAGTTCTTCTTGTAAGGCTTTTACGCCAGCAAGCGCCAAACCACCGGTGTCCAGTGAGGAGATGCGTTTGGCATCATCACCGAAACCAAAGCGTTGATGGAACTCTTCAGCCATTGGACCAATGTGTACAGACTTGCTCTTGTCTTTGGTGTAACTCCAGGTGTAGATGGGAAGGTCTGCAAGTTTTTCCAATACTTGTTCAGGCGAAGTCTGTTTGATATTGGTTTTGGCAGAACGGCTGGAGGTGACGGAAACGCCTGAGGAAGAAATAACCAGGGAGTTTGCCAAGGAGCCGTCTTTGATGACCAGTATCTTGTTTCCAGCGGTTCCGATAGAGAAATCCCCGGAGACGTTTTGCAATTTCCAACTGCTGCCGCCATCCGTATCGGTAAAGGTCATGACCGAGTTGACATTGTTGATTTCCAGTGGGAAAAGAGGGGTATTGGTGCCAATACCAACCTTACCATTATTAGTGGTGGTGGTGAGTCCACCAGTGCTGGTTATTTTTCCCAAACTATCTATTCCGCTACTGGCAGTAATTTTCCCTGCGCTGGTAATGCCTCCGGTGGTCACAATAAGTTGACCATTTTTCAAGTCCAGGTCGCCGGTGGCTTGATCTATGGTCATTTGCAAGCTGCCAGTGCCGCCTACGGTAAGAAACTTCAGTATCCCATCTTGGTTTTGAAGTTTCCAGTTGACTGCTGTGCTGCCCTGGGCAGAGTTGTCTGATTCAAGAATCAATTGGCTGAGACCGTCTTGGTCAGTATCATATACTATTACTGTTTCATCGGCAGACAACTGTGCAGCTTGCTGAAGTGATTCTCGGGTTTCTGGTGAGGCCAATTTTTCCTGGAGTTGCAACCTGGGTGCCTCCACGTCTGAAGGGATGTCCCCAATTCTAAAAGTACCACGCACGGTTTTACCACCAGGACGGGAGGTCAGCTCGTAGTTATACACTCCTGAAGAAAGCTGTGACAACGCCTTGCCATCGCGGGCAAAGGGGGTGTCTTTTAAATCAACACTGATATCTTCGCCGGCGCTGAATTCCTGAGCAAAACGGTAACCGTTGGGACCTGTTACACGCAGAATGGCACCATTGCTGGTTTCTATCCCGCCGATCAACAAAGATTCTCCTGATGGTTCAACACTAGGCTGGGATATTGCCATGCCTGTTGCCAGCGCCAAACCAATAGCGGAAAATAATATTTTGTGTGTTTTTTTCATTTTGGTGTGTCTCCCTTTGTGTATGGTGGTTCCAAATTTGGAGCAGAAATAGCTAAATGTTGAGTGTAATCCACTTACATCCAGCGGTAACTATATACAGAGACTAGTAAACGCAGGATAAAATTACAAGTAGAATTATTTGATGAACCCTATGACGTTGTGCGGTAATTTACCTCATACCTGAAATGCCCCGACAACTTCACCCCTTGGGTGGATGTTGGTGATGGCTTTGAGCTGAGACCCAAGCTTTCAAAGGTTTGTACCAAAAGCTTACTACAAAGTGAATTGCGGCTGCGCAAGAGAGCGGATGGGGTATTCACGAGAATGCTTTCCTGTTTTCAATATGGTTCAGGCATAATCAGCTGATAAGCAGATTCGTGCATGAGGGGGGTGAGAGCGGCGCGAAGATCGCAGCATATAGCTCGCCATTTGTAAGGTTTTCAACGAAGTTATCGTGTTTTCTGGGTATAAGAGGTGAGTTTGTGAACAGATCAGCGCTTCCCTGAAATTTAGATCGAGCTCTGAAGAGCTGCCGAATGTTGCAATTCTGCTGAGATTGCTCTACTTCTGCGTCATCAATTTTGGCAATAGTTTGGTTATACCCACAGATGTATCTTTAGAATCTGAAGATGTCATCTTCGTTTATCATGTCACTCAGGGTATATAGGGGATTCCTTGAAAGAATCAGGTATAGAAATATTTTATGGATGCTCGTGTGGATATAGGAAAAGAAGCAGATAATTCCAGATCGATCTTGGCGAGAGCGTTGGTTGCCGGCAGTGGTGGTGCTGTGGCGGCAATGGGCTGGCTACCGCCTCATCAGCCATTAGCTTTGATCGCTGGGCTTGGGGTGATTTTCTATTTGAGTGGTCAGGCAAAAAGTGTTAAAGAATTGATGTCTTTAAGTTTTTTTGGGTCATTGGTTTTTTTCATTATAGTCAATCGGCCTCTGGTTTCCGCCTATGGTTGGGGAGGGTGGTCTGACAGCGCTGGTATGAGCGTCGGTTCATCAAGTTGGTGGTTGTTGAACGGTTTGTGGTTGTTGATAAGTGTGTGGGGTTCTATTTTTTGGGTTTTGGCGCTCTCAGTGTATTGGTGGTTGTGGGCGGAGAAAGCCTGGTTGCGGATAGTTGCAACGGTGTGTGTATGGATAGCTGTTGCCGAATGGCTGCGCTCTTTAACACATTGGGAATTTGAGTGGGGGTTTCTTGGATTTGCACTGGTCGATGTAGCGGCTTTGCGCCAATGGGTGTCTGTGTTTGGCCTGTTGTTTTTGTCGGGAATAGTCGTTATTGCCAGCTTGTTTGTGGTTGAGCTTGTCAATGGCAAGATGCGCAACAAATTGGTATTGGCCGCGGTGGGGCTGGGTATCGGTGGTTTGTTGTGGTTCGGGGGTGAAAGACTGGCGCCCCGTTCTAGTGTCAATGGCATTTCCCATGAAGTGGCGGCTTTTCAGTTTTCACCGCCTGTTCCACCTGCAGGAACGACTCTGTTGGGAATTTCTGATTTGTGGCTGACTTCGTTGTCTCAGTTCGCAGCACAAAACTATGACCTGATTGTATTGCCAGAGTCTATTTCGTCTCAAGCCATAGAGTTGGATTCTGTTGCAACCAAGAAGCTGGGTGCGACGCGTCGTGTGGCTATAGACAAATGGAACCAGGTCTTTGCATCTATTTTGAAGCGGTATCCACAAACATATGTTGCCATGGGTACTGAATCGATAGAGCGGGGTGAGATATTCAATACCACGTCGGTTTGGAACAAAGACGGATTGGTGGGTAGACAGCACAAAATTCATCTGGTGCCTTTTGCAGAGTATCTGCCTTTTGGTTGGGACTTTATGGGAAC
>CAYXOS010000042.1:0-19325 GCA_964467115.1 uncultured Sedimenticola sp. | reverse complement strand
CACAACCATGATTTTACTTCAGCCTTTTTGATCGATGACTATATTGCCATGGTCAATGATCCAAATGTATCCACCTGGCTGGATACTACTCGTATAGGGGTAGTTGGGCATTCTTCAGGTGGTGGTCATGCCTTCAATATCCTGGATAAGTTGAGTAATGTTCAAGGCTGGGGCAGCAATGGGCGGTTTATTTTTTCCATAGAACCCTGGTTTGCCTTCGATATCATGCAAAGTGAAATGCAAAATCTGCCCGGCAATACCAATGTTGTCATCCAGCAATATGGTGTTGGTGGAAACAACAGTGCCAATGGCACGGATGCACGTATTCCATTGACTGAATACTATCTATTGGAATCCATCGATAACTACAACAAGGACTATCAGGTCAGTGAAGCGGCAGACCACAATTATCCTTATGGTTCGGGGACAGATTACGCCAGCAAACAAATTATCCTGGCACCTCTGGATGCGCTGATGTACTTCAGTTTTTTCGATTCAAATGATCCTCTGGCCCATGATGCCGCTTTGGAACTTGGCAATGATGATCCCTATGCCAATGGAAATGGTATTCAAACAGTCTATCCACGCGGTGATGCCAATATTGCCTATGCGTGCAATGGATATGATTTTGTTGATCAGGACATTGATTTTTGCGACATCAGGGGTTATCCAAATTCCAGCAAATTTACATCGGTGCCCACCAACAACGCCACCTTGCAACCTGGGTTGTTGGGTACATCAACGGATGAAGCGTTCCAGACAACCATCACGCGTTTGACGGAAAGAGTCCAGCAGAATGATGTGCCTACAGTAAATTCCAGTGGTGATCGCATACCGCGTGGCAATCATCATCCCTATCCCAAAACCCAGGCATGGAATGCTGATATGAGCATGTTGCGCATGCGCTTCCGCATTTATGATGCCAACACGCACCAGGAAATCCCACTGACAGCGGGTAGCAGCTTGCCTCTGACAACGGCTACCAATGATTTGGGTGATTTGTACGACATCAATGGTGCCTTGAATGAGGTCAAATGGTCATCCAAGGATCCAAATGTTTTTTATGGTGTGTATTTGAGCTGGGATAAAAAAGGTCAGTTCTGGAAAGGAACCATTGATAGGGCGGCGCAAAAGATCAACTATACGTTGATCCGCGCTTTTGGTGCTGCCAACAGTTTCGAAAAGTTTACATTGGGCAAGTATGAGGGGAATCTCTCTTATGATGACAACTTGGTCGTATTTGCCGCACGGAAAATTGGAAGCAATTTCTTAACCGCTATTGTCTATAACATTCAAAATGATACTTTTGTGGAAAAAGACCTTGACGGTAATAATGGCAATGCCCTGGTTGAATGGACAGACAGTCCTGTGCCCCAGGTCTTTGACTGGATCTCCATCTCTCCCCTTGGTAACCATATTCTGCTCAGCTCTGGGGATAAGGTCGAGCAATACGACATCAATCTCAATCATATTCGTCAATTGGCGACAAGTGCCGGGCACGGCGACTTGGGAATCGCGCAAAATGGTGAAGAAGTCTATGTTCAGTTTGAGTATGGTGCCAACTCAGGTATTTGGGGGTATCGCTTGAGCGATGGTTATCGCACGCAACTGCTACCTGATAAATACAATGGTGGGCATGTTTCATGTCGAAATTACCTGCGCCCAGGTTGGTGTTATCTGAGTACAACCGCAGAAGGTCATCGGGAAGTTTTTGCGCTAAGAATCAACTTCGCTGGTTCTGCCAAGCATGTTGTCAATCGCTTTGCCCAAACCCATACCCGTTCGACAAATGCTCAAGGTAGTTCAATGAATTCCTTGGGAAGTGTCAGCCCGGATGGCAAGCGGGTAATGTTTTTTACAGATTGGGAAAATGCAGCCCTTGATTACTATGACAGAGACAGCTATCAAGCCCAAAAGCCGGATTGAATAGTCTTTAGGCAAGAGCGGGTGACCTGGGATGTTGGCTGCGAATTCCACCTTACTCTCGACGTTTCAGGCATAACCCGCTTTGTTTAGAATAGATCCGTGCTTCTCTCTAAGGGTTTTCCCCGTAATCAATCGTTGGAAACCATAGAAAAACTCAAAAGTGATAACTGCGTCACATATTGTTGATTATCTGCTTTAGCTCTATTTGTTAGCCTAGGGAAGCTCTGATTGATTCTGGATGAAGCAGGTTATGCCTGCAATGTTTGATAACTCCATATTTCTACGCCAGTTTGTGCCCACCATCTGCATTTGTGCAGGTCAATAAGTTATCGGGTATTTCAGGTGTGAGAAGCGAGTTCACGAATAGAGCAGAACTTCCAAAGTTAGTGTTCATTCCCAATATGGGATGTAAAAAGAAATCACAGCTTTTACCAGCCGTCTGTATATAACAATAATGCTGTAATAACAGCTACCTGAACCCACGAATTCAGGAGCTACAATAAAACATGCCACTTGAGCATTGGCTATATCGGTGACTGATGACGCATTGCGTTGTCCAGGGGGACATTTCATGTTCACCGGTTTTCTCATTCTGGTGGTGAAAAGGGGGATATTTCTCAGGTGCATCTGAGTTCTCGGATATTTTCGCGTTGGGTAATCATGCGCCAACGGCAAATACTGCTGTTTGGGCTGGTTTTTGCTGTGCTTGCATCATCGGGGTTGGTGCATCTCCGCTTCAGTAACGACTATAAGGTCTATTTTGATAGCGACAATCCACAGTTACTTGCCTATGAAGCCTTGCAACGTACCTACACCAAATACAACAGTGTGTTATTTGTCATAGAACCTGCTTCTGGCAATGTTTTTACGCCCGAGACATTACAGGCAGTCAGTGTGACTACCGATGCGGGGTGGTTGTTGCCTTGGTCGGGCAGGGTTGATTCCCTGGCAAATTATCAATATATCCATGCACAAGGTGATGAACTGATTGTTGAGCCACTGTATGTGGATGCAACCCAGCTTTCTTCATCTGAACTGCAAACCATTCGCGGGATTGTGCTGAGTGAAGCAGATCTGGTGCAACGGCTCATTTCGAAAGAGGGCAAGGTTACTGCGGTGAATGTCATTTTTCATTTGCCCAATCAAGATCCCATTGCAGAAGTAGCAAAAGTAGAACATGCCGCCCGGGATATGGCGCAAAAAATTGAACAGGAGTTCCCTGGTGTCCGCATACATCTTAGCGGCATGCTGATGATGAACCATGCGTTCGTGGAATCTGAAATGCGAGATCTGATGACCCTGGTTCCTATTGCCTTGGTGATCATTTTTATTGTGTTGTACCTGTTACTGCGTAGTAAGACAGGAACAGTTGCTGCGTTGGTGGTGGCAGTATTGAGTATTTCATCCACCATGGGCATTACGGGATGGATGGGGCTGTCTCTGAGTCCCACCACGGCAATTATTCCCATACTGCTATTGACGCTGGTGGTTGCAAATTCTGTTCATATTGTTTGTTCCTATCAAACAGGGTTGTGTGGGGGAACTTCTCATCGCAGGGCAATTGCAGACAGCATAAAGATAAATTTGCATCCCATATTTATTACCAGTGTTACTACGATTCTTGGGTTCCTCAGTTTGAATTTTGTCGATATTCCCCCCATGCGTGATTTGGGGAATATTGCAGCATTGGGAATGGTACTGACTTTTGGGTATACCGCCCTGTTTTTACCCGCGTTTGTCGCCCGGTATCCGGATGCAATATGTCGAGAGCCTACGATATGTAACATTGCCATGGGAAAGTTGGGACAATTGATTGTTCGGCGTCGAACAGGGCTGCTGGCAGGAACAGCAATATTGATGTTGGGCTTGTCGGTATTGGCACCGACTAACCGCATCAATGATGAATATCTGAAGTTCTTTGACAAGAGCATTGATTTTCGAATTGCCACCGAGTTCATGACCAATAATCTGACCGGAATCTATCAGATTCAGTACTCCATGGTGGGAGGAAATGAGAAGGGAATCCGGGACCCTGAGTTTTTGAAATTGCTGGATGAGTTTGTTGCCTGGTATCGACAGCAGCCTGAGGTAATGAATGTAACGGCGATCACCGATACTTTGAAACGTCTGAACCAGACCTTACATGGTGGTAGTTCAGATTGGTATGGATTGCCGACAACCTCCCAACAAGTTGCTCAGTTTCTGCTCATCTATGAGTCTTCTCTTCCTGTTGGGTTGGATATCAACAATCAGGTGGATGTCGATAAATCCGCAACCCGGGTCTCAGTCACCTTGAGGAATCTGGATAGCCAGGCATTGCTGTCATTGGAAGAACGAGCCCAAGACTGGTTAAGTGCCCATGCCCCTGAAAACATGCAAGTACCGGGTAGTAGCCCCGCAATCATGTTTGCAAATATCACTCGGGACAATATCCCCACTATGCTATTAGGTGTGGTGCTGGTGTTGATATGCATCTCTTTATTACTGATGTATGAATTGCGTTCACCTTTGATTGGGTTGTTGAGCCTGGTGCCGAACCTGCTTCCCGTGGCCATGGCATTTGGCAGTTGGGCGCTACTGGTTGGAGAAGTAGGAATGACGGTGGCTGTAGTTGCTAGCATGATGATTGGCATTATTGTCGATGATACGGTGCATTTTCTGAGCAAATATCTGCGTAGTCGACGTGAGCTTGGTCATGATTCACAGGCTGCCGTAGCCTATGTGGTTTCTACCGTCGGAACCGCTTTGTTGGTTACATCCATCGTATTGATCGCAGGTTTTCTGGTGCTGGCGCTTTCTCCCTTCAGTGCCAACTCTCAAATGGGTGTCTTGTGTGCCCTTACTATTGGTTTTGCCTTGATGGCTGACCTGTTTCTGTTGCCCCCGTTGCTTATGTTTCTTGAAGGAAAAAAATATGCTTGGATTGGAAAAACGTAGTCCCTCGGTACTGGTTGCCACACTGCTTCTGACATTGATCGCCGCTGTAACAGCCCAGGCGACAGAGGAAGATGGGTTGGAGATTGCCAAAAGAGCCTGGGAAGCGGACAGGGGATTCGGCGATTTTTCTGCTTATATCACCCTCACCACAACCAAAAAAAATGGAAAAAAAGTTATCAGGCGATTGCGTACACGCACCATAGAGACCGTCGAAGGTGACAAAAGTATTTCGGTCTTTGATTATCCGAATGATGTTAAAGGCTTTGCCAGACTTACCTATGCCCATGAAGATGGGAATGATGATCAATGGTTGTATATACCCGAGTTCAAACGGGTAAAGCGCATCTCTTCAGTAAACGCAGGAACGCCTTTCATGGGGACTGAATATGCATTTGAGGATCTGGGTTCTCAGCGTCCTGAAGAAGTGGGGTCTTTTTCATACAAGTTGATTGGAAAAGAAGCCTGTGGTGAAGATTTGTCACTGCTTTGTTATGTCATCGAGCGCCATCCAAATAATCCCTATTCTGCTTACAGTAAACAAGTCGTATGGATCGATGAAAATGCTTACAGAGTGCATAAAATCGATTATTACAACAAGGAATCTGAACGAATAAAAACCCAGGAGTTGAAAGACTACCGACTATTCAAGGGAAAACACTGGCGCCCGGGAATTATGCAGATGACAAATCATAAAAATGGCAACAGTACCTTGGTTGAATGGAGTCGGTATAAATTCTCCAACGGCTTCAACGCCAGTGACTTTACCCCGAGGAAACTGAAAAATGCACGCTGAAAAGGTATTCAAATGTTTCATTGCAGGATCATTGTGGATCAGCTTTCAAGTTGTCGCCGCTGAAACCGCTGAGGAAAAGGGATTGCGCATTGCCCAGGAAGCGGATGTCAAAGACCAGGGGTTTGAAGACAGCATGGCAAGAGTGCAGATGTTATTGCGGGATCGCAACGGCAAAGAGAGTATGCGCAAGATGCGGTTTTATCGAAAGGAAGGCGCGGGGGATGGTGACAAAACCTTGATCGTGTTCGATTTGCCCATGGATGTTCAAGGTACGGCAATGCTTACCCACTCTCATGGGGAAAAGCCAGATGACCAGTGGATGTATCTGCCTTCGATAAAGCGCATAAAACGTATATCTTCTGCCAATCAATCGGGTTCATTCATGGGCAGTGAATTCGCCTATGAAGATCTTGGTTCGCCAGAAGTTTCCAAATATCACTATTTGTGGTTGAGGGATGAAAAATGTGGCAAGCAACAGACCTGCTATGTGTACAAGCGTTTCCCCAACAACAAACATTCCGGATATACCGAGCAAATCGTATGGATGGATACCAAGGCGTATCGTCCCCAAAAAATTGAATACTACGATCGAAAAAAGGCGCTGCTGAAAACATTGGAGTTCTCGGACTACAAAGTATATCTGGGGAAATTCTGGCGCGCCCATACCATGTTGATGACCAATAAACAGACGGGAAAAGCCACAGAATTGCGTTGGGATACCTACAAGTTCAAGAACGGTTTCAAGGAAAAAAAGTTTAATAATCGTAACCTAAAAAAGGTCAGATAAGCGATGAAATGGTCATTGTATAAGCAAGTCGGCATGGGGTTTTTCTTGTTTGCTGCGTTGGCAACTCAGGGATACGGGGGCGATCAGGAAGATGACTTCAGTCGTTTTTCAGGGCGTATGTATTTTGATTTGTACTATTACGACCAGTCAGATAGTCAGGGAAGCCCTCCTGCTACCGTTCCTACCCTGAGCATTCAACCCGAATACTACAAAGAATGGCAGGGTGGTGACGTGGCAATGAGCTTTATCCCCTTTTTACGTCTTACCAAGCATGGCAACACTGACAGCATCTTTGACTTACGGGAATTGAATATTGCGGTTTCCAAAGATGACTGGTCATTCAGAGCTGGTGTTGATCGGGAGTTTTGGGGGGTGACGGAATCTGTCAACCTGGTGGATGTTATCAATCAAATCGATCTGTCAGGGGATTTAGGCGGTATTCAGAAACTTGGGCAACCCATGTTCAAGGCGTCGTACAACAGTGAGGCAGGAGAATTCAGTGCCTATGTGCTGCCGTATTTTCGGGAACGCTATTTCCCGGATCCTGACAGTGCCTTGGGAAGTATTCCTCCTGTCGATGAGGGTGCGGTTGAATATGAATCCTCCAAAAAGGAAAAGCATGTCGATTGGGCTGCCCGCTGGGGGCACACCATTGGCAATATCGATATCGCCTTATCCTATTTTGATGGTACCGATCGTACGCCTTTTATGCGCTTGGCAGCCAATGATCAGGGAAAGTTGGTGTTGAAACCAACCTATTACCTGATCCAGCAGGCCGGGGTTGAATTTCAATACACCAAAGGCAGTTGGTTGTTGAAACTGGAAGCCATTCGAGCCAAGACCCGGGGTGAATATTATTCAGCCAGTGTTGCCGGTGTTGAATATGTATTTCCTTCCTTGATGGATACCCGCTCTGATCTGTCATTGTATGCTGAATATCTGTATGACTCCCGAGGAAAACTTGCCACTACACCTTTTGAGAAAGACATGATGTTTGGTGGGCGTTTGAACTTGAATGATGACCAAGGTAGTGAGGTATTCATGGGCGTGGTCAAGGATATCGATACCAGTGGTGCCTTCTATACAATTCAGGCAAGTCGCCGCGTTGGTTCGAAATGGCGTGTTGCCTTGCAGGGCCGATTGTATGACAACATTCCCAAGCGAGAGCAACTATTTGGTGTGCATCGAGTGAGTTTTGCCAATATCCAGATTTCGCGCTATTTCTGAAAGTTGGCAGCCATTGCCAGGATTGGTGGCCTGACGAATTTGACTGTTTGAAGCGCTTTCAAGGGAGCGAACCGGCAGTTGGTTTGGCATTCTTGGTTGCCAGGTTGTTAGCAGTGGTATAATTCCAAGCTGTTCATTGTCCCGCAGCACTGAGGATTCAGCATGGAAAAAATTACTTGTTTCAAGGCATATGATGTAAGAGGTCGTATTCCCGACCAGTTGAACGAAGATATTGCCTATCGCATTGGCAGAGCCTATGCAGCGTTTCTGAAACCCAAGACAGTGGTAGTGGGTGAAGATATTCGTCTCTCCAGTCCGGGGCTGCTCAAGGCAGTCGTCAACGGTCTCACAGACAGTGGCGTCGATGTCAAGGAACTGGGGCTTTGTGGCACCGAAGTGGTGTATTTTGCCACGGATCATTATGGCTATGATGGTGGCATCATGGTCACTGCCAGCCACAATCCCATGGACTATAACGGACTGAAATTCGTGCGCGAGGGTTCGCGTCCCATCAGTGCTGATACCGGGCTTGAAGATATTCGGGAATTGGCAGAAAAAAATCAGTTTTCCGAACCAGCCGCCAAGGGCAGCGTCAGTACCATCGAATGGAAGGACGATTACATCCAGGCACTGTTGGGGTATGTAGACAGGGACAAACTCAAGCCTTTGAAAATCGTTGCCAATCCAGGCAATGGGGGTGCAGGTCCTATTATTGATTTGTTGGAATCCCATCTTCCTTTTGAATTTATTAAAATCAATCATGAACCAGACGGGACATTCCCCAACGGCATACCCAATCCAATCCTCACCGAAAACCGCCAGGCAACCATTGATGCGGTTCTCGAACACAAGGCAGATTTCGGTATTGCCTGGGATGGCGATTACGACCGCTGTTTCCTGTTCGATGAAACCGGACGTTTTATCGAGGGTTACTACATTGTAGGATTGCTGGCAGCGGCTTTTCTGGTCAAGCATCCAGGGGCAAAAATCATTCATGATCCCCGTCTGGTATGGAATACTGAAGACATTGTCACTCACGCTGGTGGCGTCCCCATACAGACTAAATCCGGTCATGCGTTCATCAAAGAGCGTATGCGTGATGAAGATGCCATCTATGGTGGTGAAATGAGTGCCCACCATTATTTCCGTGATTTTGCCTATTGTGACAGCGGTCAAATCCCCTGGTTACTGGTGGCAGAACTGGTAAGCATCAGCGGTCGCAGTCTGAGTGAAATGCTGGATGAACGTATTGCCAAGTTTCCTTCCAGTGGGGAGATTAACTTTAAGGTCAGGGATGCAGCAGAAGCAGTTAAAGCTGTCGAGGAAAAATATCTTCCTTCGGCAAAGAATGTGGATCGGACTGACGGCTTGTCTCTGGAATATGACAATTGGCGTTTCAATTTACGTGCCTCCAATACTGAACCTGTACTGCGCCTCAACCTGGAGAGTCGTGCTGATCAGGCATTGATGGAAGAAAAAACAGCGGAAATCAGTGCTTTTCTTCAAAGCATGGCGAATTGACAGCATGAGAGGGGTGGAACAAGAGGAAACAACGTGCGGGTATTGATCACCGGACAGCCTGCTTCCGGGTTGTTTATTCTTGCGGGACTGTTGCGCAGTGCTTACCAACTTGCCGATCTCAATGCCTCCCTGGAAAATATCCCTCGGGATGCTGCAGCGTTGACTGCTTTGATCGATAACGGTGGTTTTACCGAAAATGCTTTGCTTGCCTGGCATTATGAGGCGGATGAATCCTTGTTGGCCGCTTGTGAACGTGAATCGGTACGGGTGATTTGTGTTGCCCGTGACCCCTATCTGACTTTCGAAACGGTTTATCTTCACGCCAACACAGAGCGGGGAATGCCTGCTGTTGCAGGGAGTGATGTGCTCAAAGGCGCTGAACTCGACAGTGAAGCTGTGGCGAATTTTATTGCAGAAACCTATGCCCAGCATCTGCAACTGACGGCAGGCTGGCAGCAAAGTGAAAAAGCACATATGGTTCGTCAGGAAGACTTGGTAGCCGATCCGGAAAAATTGCTGAACTCCTTGTTTCCCTTATTGGGAGCAATTGATCAACAGCAGGTAGTGCAGGTCGTTGCAGAAACAATGGAAAATCATGCCCTGGGGTCTACAGCAAACGCCTTATCCGACTCCCGTCTGCCTGTTGCTTTGAATTGTGAGCTGAACAAGATCATCCCCGAGGCTTTTGCCGCCCTGGGATATAGGCCGCGTCCTTGTGATCCGGCGCAAGTCATGAACACCAGAGTACAGAATTTTTCTCGCTTTCTGGATGCCTATACTGAAAATCAACGGGTTTTTCTGGTGGGGCATGGAAAATCGGGAACCACTTGGCTGCATATGTTGTTTTTTCATCATCCCAATGCTGCTGTAGTTGCCGAACGTCGTCTGTTCGAGCATCCTGATGAAAACGAAGCTTTGCTGGATCATTTGCTGGATGATACTTGGTTTGATAGTTGGTTCAAGAGTTCTTCTTTTGGTATCACTGCACCCGAACAAACAGACGTGCGTTATGAAATGTCACGACTGATGAGTGATTATCTGCTTTATCGGGCACTGGCGGTGCGCAAGACAGCCAAGGGTTTCGAGCGCAAAACGCCGATTACCCACTTTAGCGAAAAGATTGCACTGAACACAGAGCAGGATGCTCGAGTAACCATAGAAACCCTGAAAAAACTTTATCCAGATGCCAAAATTGTACATATCGTGCGCGACCCAAGGGATGTGGCGGTATCTGCCATGTTTCATTCCTACCGCAATTTCCGTGAGAAACATGAAAAAAACTGGGTGACGGATTTTGTTGAATCGGTGCTGGAAGGAAACACTGCCAATATCCTGAAGAAAAAGGCGGTGGCAGCTTACTTCAAGAGCCATGCCAAAGCCTGGAAACAGATTGCCAGTATCTTTCATATCAAAGGTCAATCCTTGTACGGCGACAATTATCTGTTGGTGCGCTACGAGGATTTGTTGCAAATGCCACAGCAGCAAGTACAACGATTATTTTCCTTTGCCGGTCTGGCAGATGATCCACAACGGGTGGCGGATGTGGTGGAAAAGGCATCTTTCAAGAATCTCTCCAAGGGACGTAAAGCCGGTGAGCAAGATAGCGCCAGTTTCTATCGCAAAGGTGTATCTGGTGATTGGAAGAACTACCTGTCAGATGATGCCAGCCGGAAAGTATTCAAGGAAGCCTGGGAACTGATGGCTCAGTTTGGCTATGAATAAATCAGCAGCCACTGTGGTGCGAGCCATGTTTTTTTTCCTGGTTGTTGTCGCATTGTTCCTTGCCTGGTCATACTTTTCCAAAGACATACAGACAAGACGCTTTAGTTTGCCGGAAACTGATGCCTTGCCTGTGTGGAGTGTCGATACCCGAGTCAATCGTATTGCCTGCAATCGCAAATACAAAGATGCAGCCGATGGTTGGGTGATCAAACAATGGAAAAACCAGGACTCCCTGTGCAATGACGCGGATCCCACACCCTTGCCAGATTGTCCCCAAGCCTCTTCTGAATTGTCTACCAGTACCTCAGTTTATTGTCATTGGAAGAATGAAAAAAGAGTCCTGTTATCCATGGATGCAGGAAAGATGGCAAATCACGGGTGCAATCCCAATGCCAAAGGCAATGTTGGTGGCTTTGTTTCCTATCTTGCCTGGGAGCCGCGGATAATCCCGGATTTCTACAAACAAGCTGAACGATACATGCTGCGCAATATCAAGGATGTGGTGGTAGGTTTTCGCTTTCGTAATATCAAGGTTGATGACAGTTTCGTCTGTGATGAATCAAAGATAGACAAGGGGGCAGTGCATAAACGTGCCATTGTGCATTCCTATGCAACAGCAACTTTCTCCGAGATCGACCCAAAGACAAAAAAAGGCACAGGACGCACTATTTTTTATCAGATTCTCAACTATGATGCCCGCCCCAAAGTGCAGGAAGCCATGCTTCTGGGTAGGCATGGTTATCTCACATGCAACTATAAGAGCAACCGGCATAGCACCATGATCTATCGAGATACGGTGCTGAAATTTGGGCAACCCATTGCCTATCCACCGAGTGAAGGCACAAGTGATCTGGTGAGCTACCAATTTGATCTGCTTGAAGGGGTCAGGAAAGGATTGAAGAAGTGCTATGGTGATATCGAAACCGGCAACTTCAAGTTTACCGGTTTTCATGTGGGGACAGAAATCAAGAATGGTGCGAGACACAAATTCTTGATTGAAGATCCACAAGTCGAAATTATCTATGCGCGGAACCCAGATGATGTCAGTAACTGATGTTTCCTGGTATTTCCTGCATATTCCAAAAACCGCGGGTACCACTTTCCGGGTTTTTCTCGAAAACCAGTTTCACCTGCAGCAAATTTGCCCTGCCTATGAGTTTTTCGAGCTGAAGAAATATGCTGAAGCAGAGCTGGCTCAGATGCGGCTGTTTCGTGGTCACCTGGGATATAACCTGATCAACTATCTGCAACAACCTTTGCGCACCCTGGTCATGCTGCGCAATCCCATGGAAAGGGCGGTTTCACATTTTGACTATATACGTCGTGATCCCAGTCATCCAAAGTATGAGCAAATCCAGCGCCGGGGGCTGGATCTGAAAGGCTATTTATTGGATGAGGTGTTGAGTGCAGAAGTGACCAACGCCCAGGTGCGGCCTTTGGCCCATACCGCCGATCAAAAGACCTTGCAAGAATTACTGGGCAGTAGTGCTTCACAACAGGAATTTGCCAAGGCATGGCGGCATACCCCAGGGGTGTTGCCAGCAGATAATGAATTGCTGGATGTGGCAATGCAGCGTCTGGAACAAATGGATTTTGTTGGCATCGCGGAACAACTGCAACAAGGGCTGCAACTGGCAGCCTGGATGTTGAATGCCAAACCACCTGAAAATGTCCAATCTCTGAACATCAATCACCAGCGTACTCCATTGGATGAACTGTCTGAGGACACACTGGAAATTCTCCAACAGGCAACCGCCCTGGATTTTGCACTCTATACTCGGGGGCAGGAATTGTTTCAACAGCAGTATCAAGCCCTGAAAGCACAGCCGCAGACAGAAAAACAGCAGCGACAAATGTTTTATGTGAGTGACAAGGGTGGGGATGTATTGGAAGTGGATTTCCAGCAGCCGCTATACGGTAGTGGGTGGCATCAGCGTGAGTTGAAACCCGGAAAGGGCATTTTGCGTTGGACGAGGGCTGACAAAGCAGCAAGTATCGACGTGAAGCTGGTGCCTGATCAAGCCTATGAGCTGAAAATACATTTGGCTGCCTGGGTATCAGATAAACTTTTACATAGTTTGAAACTGCTTTTTAACCATGAACCGCTGTTGGTAGATGTAGTGGAAGTGCAGGGCGAGTTGTTTTATGTTGCCCAGATTCCAGCATCTCTGGTGACAGGGGATGCCGCCAGCCTGCAACTGAAATTCTCACACAGTCAGGCGCAAAACGGTATTTTTCAACAGCCGGCTAACGCAAGCATTGATCACAATCGGGCGCGGCAGGTGGGGGTGGCGGTTCATGGCTTTGTATTTACCCCGGTTTGACCTCTAAGGAAGCTCTGATTGATTCATGACACGGCATCTTGCAGCGCAAAATCATTCATTTCTGCGTTGAAAACCTTCGCAATACCCCAGGGCACCCTCTCTTGCGCAAGCGCAATTCACCTTGTAGCCAGCTATTACGTGCGGTTTACGCCTTGAACTGAACGATTTTTCACCGCAATCTGCTCGCGCCAGAATCAATCAGAGCTTCCCTAAGAAATTGCTCGAAGATTTCCTTGCTGTCAGGTAATGCTTTGACTTTTTCTATCAGTGCCGGATAGAAGGGCTGCTTGAATTTGTCTTCAAACCAGCGGGAATAGTGAATGCTGTACATTCTGGCGGCATTGGCTTTTGGGTAAAGTCCGGTCTTGATGCAACCATGACATAAATCCGTAGGGTATTCTTGTCGAGCAACATGGTCACGCAATGAATGCATCAACTCGGATTTCCAGATTTGTTCAGCATCCTGCTGTTCAATGTCACCCCACATGATGTGTTTGTAGCAACATGGATAAGCAGCGCCTTCATAGCCGAAATAAAGGGTTTTGAAGGGTTCCATGCAAGTCATGTTCGGGTAGTGGTGATAGGCAACCTCATCTACCTGTGGGATTTCAATATCGATCTTAGCTTTTGCTTTTTCACCCAGCCCACCATTGTCGCGTTTTTCCTGGGCGATGCTTTTCAATGCTTGAATAGGAACTGTGGTAGATGACAGGGCGCGGCTACCCATGTGGCGTGATTTCAATACCACCTCGTCATCCTTGTCAGATTCATAATCGGCGCTTTCCAGACGAATGCCATATTGGTGGGCAATGTCCTTGGCCTGCGCCAGAATCACGCCTTCTTTATCTGGGTGATGCACCGATGCATGACCATGTAATTCCTGGATGATGTCATAGGTCTTGAAGGGTTTCAGGTGAATGACATTGGCACCGGCTTCTCCCATGATGCGTACGAACTCCGGCAGTTTTTCAACATGATGCTTGAATGCCAGACTGTTGATGACAATCAGCGGGAATTCCGTATGCTGCTCTTTTTTGAGCCTGCTCAGGCGTTTGATACCTGCCAGCACTTGTTCGAACTCGCCGCCAATGTACACATTTTCATAGTCATCCTTATTGGTTCCTGAAAAACTAATGGTGACTTTGCTGATGCGCTTGTTCACTAGATCAGTACAGAGTTCATCATTCAAATGCATGCCGTGGGTAAAGAAATCCACCATGACTTCATACTTGTCCAGAATATCGAGCATGCGAATAAACTGCGGGTGCAGGGTGGGCTCGCCATAGCCAAAGGCATGCACTACCAATGCATGTTCCAGCACGGTAGCCATCTTGTTTTCGATTAGATCAGTGTTGAAAAAACCTCGATGACGACTGGAAATAATGTTGAAGCGTTTGGGGTTCAATGCTGAAAAAGTATGGCACATGGCGCATTGCAAATCACATAGATTACTGACTTCGATAAACACTTCCAGGGGAAACTCTGGTTGCTCCCCGCCGTCCAGAAATGCCATGAAAGAGGAAATAGCATGCTGTTTTTTTGTGGCGAAATTTGATTGGCTCTCGGCCATTTCAGGCGCAATCTTCTCGGTACTTGGTAAATCAGTGCTTTCTTGGGTCTGTGCTGATTTTTCTGCATGGCTGCCACTGAGTTTACTTTTTATCAACTGCAAAATCTGGCGGTATTGTCCGCTTTTCAGGGTTTGCATGAGAAAGCGAATGCGTTCCTTGTTGGATGCCATGATGGATAGGTCCTAATGTAAAAGATGTAATGTCTGACGAATCTTGTCTACGCGGCTTTCAGTGTCTTCCAGATCGGCAAAAAACCTCAGCTTGTCATTGCCATCCAACTTGAATTGCTGAGGTCGGGTTTGTATCAGTTGAATAATACGGCCGGGGTCAACGGCGGGTTGCTCGTTGAAGTGGATTTTTCCACCCAGTGGCCCAGCCTCTATTTTGCGAATGCCCAGGGGTTGGGCTTCCAGTTTGAGCTCGGTGATTTCGAACAGGTTTTTCGCCTGATCGGGGAGCAGACCAAAACGGTCGATCATTTCCACCCGCAGTTCTCGCAATTCATCCTTGTTGGCAGCAGAAGCAATACGCTTGTACTGAATCAAGCGGATATGAACATCGGGCAGATAATCTTCAGGTAACAGGGCGGGCAGGTTGAGGTCGATTTCTGTACCGTGATCGAGGGGGCGATCCAGTTCTGGCTGGCGACCTTCCTTGATGGCGCGCACGGCCTGTTCGAGCATTTGGGTGTAGAGGGTGAAACCGACTTCGTGGATCTGACCGCTTTGACCTTCGCCCAGTAATTCTCCGGCGCCGCGGATCTCCAGATCGTGGGTGGCCAGGGTAAAGCCCGCACCCAGGTCTTCCAATGCTTCCAGAGCATCCAGCCGTTTGACCGCATCCTTGGTCATGATTTTTGGCGGCGGCGTGATCAGATAGGCATAGGCGCGGTGATGGGATCGTCCCACACGTCCACGTAGCTGATGCAACTGCGCCAGTCCGAGTTTATCGGCGCGATTGATGATGATGGTGTTGGCTGTTGGGACATCGATGCCGCTTTCAATAATGGTAGTGGCAACCAATATATTGAAGCGCTGGTGATAAAAGTCACGCATGATGCGCTCGAGTTCACGTTCGCGCATCTGCCCGTGGGCGAAATCCACCCTTGCTTCCGGCACCAGTCTTTCAATATCGTTGACCATGCGTTGGATGCTGCTGACTTCATTGTGCAGCACATACACTTGTCCGCCGCGCTGCAATTCACGTTGGCAGGCTTCGCTGATCAGGGCGTCATTCCATTGTTGCACAAAAGTTTTGATCGGTTGGCGTTTTGCCGGTGGAGTGGCGATTATGGATAAATCGCGCATGCCGGACATGGCCATGTTCAGAGTGCGGGGAATGGGCGTGGCCGTCAGGGTAAGAATGTCGACTTCGGCACGCAGGGCTTTGAGGCGCTCTTTGTGTCGCACGCCGAAACGGTGTTCTTCATCGATGATGACCAGTCCCAGGTTCTTGAATTTGATCTGTTCACTCAAGATCTTGTGGGTGCCGACAACGATATCCACGCTACCAATTTCAAGTCCCTGGAGTGTGGCATTGACTTCCTTGGTGGAATTGAAACGTGACAAGGCTGCTATTTTTACTGGCCAGTCGGCAAAGCGATCAGCAAAGTTTTCAAAATGTTGCTGCGCCAATAGGGTTGTGGGAACCAATACAGCGACTTGTTTTCCGCCTTGGGCGGCGACAAAAGCGGCACGCATGGCAACTTCGGTCTTGCCAAAACCCACGTCACCGCAGACCACTCGATCCATGGGTTTGGGCGATGTCATGTCTGCAATCACGTTTTCGATGGCGGATTGTTGATCCGGGGTTTCTTCAAATTCAAACTCTGACGCAAATTGCAGATACTCTTCCCCAGCATCAGGAAAGGCATAGCCTTGGCGAGCTTCGCGGCGAGCGTAGATTTCCAACAGTTCTGCCGCCGCATCCCGGACTTTCTGTGCCGCTTTGCGTTTTGCCTTTTCCCATTGGTCGCTGCCCAGACGGTGCAAGGGGGCGTTCTCTTCACTGGCGCCGGTATAGCGACTGATCAGATGCAGTGCAGATACGGGTACATAGAGCTTGTCGCCCTTGGCATATTCCAGGGTAAGGAACTCGGTATCCATGCCGCCCACGTCCAGGCTTTGCAGACCCAGATAGCGTCCAACACCATGATCTTCGTGCACCACGGGAGAACCGATTTGCAGTTCTGCCAGGTTGCGTACAACTTGGTCCGCATCTGGCCCGGCTTTGCGGCGCTTGCGATTTTGGCGTACCCGTTCACCCAGAAGGAGGGTTTCCGGGATGAGACAAAGCGCGGGTTCTTTCAGGTCAAAACCCGATTCCAGGGGGGCGACGGAAATACCCATTTTGGCATCTCCATGCAGAAAGTCTTGCAGGTCTTCAAATACTTTGGGGCGGAGATCAAACTCTATCAGTGTTTGCAGCAGATGCTCCCGTCTGCCGGGGCTTTCCGCAGTAAACAAGATGCGGCTCGTCGTCTCGGCAAGAAAGCTTTGCAACAATCCCGCAGGGTGCTTGGCACGCGCCTGAATCGCCAGTCCAGGCAGGGGCTTGGCATTGAAATTGTAATGTCTGGCAAAGCCCTTGCGTTTTTCATCCACGCTACCGACACGCCAGTGAATCCCCGGGTATTGTTTGAGTTGATGCACCAGTTCATCGCCCTGCAGATAAAGCCGTGAGGGAGGGAGCAAGGGGCGTTCTATATCGTGGCGGCGCTGTTCATAGCGTTCTTCCACCTGAGTATAGAAATGTGCGGCTTCTGCGGGAACATCCGTGGGTTGAATTACCAGGCAGTTGGTTTGCAGGTAATCAAACAGGGTTGCCGTTTGTTCGTAGAACAACGGAAGATAATATTCCAGCCCTCCGGGTATATTGCCATCACTGACTTCGCGGTAAATGATGCTGGATTGTGGGTCACCCTCGAACTGGTTGCGGTATTGACGGCGAAAGCGGGTGATGGCGTCCTCATCGACGGGAAACTCTCTGGCAGGAAGCAAGCGAATACTGTCGATTTTTTCCGCCGAGCGTTGGGTTTCCGGATCAAAGATACGAATGCTGTCGATATCTTCGTCAAACAGATCAATACGGTAAGGTTGTTCGGCTCCCATGGGGAAGAGGTCCAGCAGGGAGCCCCGCACCGCAAATTCTCCATGAGCCATGACCTGTGACACGCAATGATAGCCAGAGCGTTCCAGTCGTTGCCGGAAGCTGTCGATATGCAGTTGATCGCCCACGTCCAGCACCAGACTGTGTGCATCGAGATATTCCGGCGGCAGGATGCGTTGCTGCAGTGTGGCGACAGGGACGACGATGATGCCCTTGGTTGCTGTCTGTAGTTGATGCAGGGTCAGCAGGCGTTGTGATACCAGTTCCGGGAGTGGTGAGAACACATCGTAGGGCAGGGTTTCCCAATCGGGAAAATGCAGCACTGGCAGGGATGTGTCTTGCAGGAAAAAGCCCAGGGATTGTTGTAGTCGATTGGCTTCCTGAACATCCTTGACAAGCACAACCACCAAACCCTTCCATTGTTGTGCAGCCTGAGCGATTGCCAGTTCGGTTACGGCACCACTGCATCGACCCCATTGCAGACGTTCGCCTTCCTTGGCGGGAAGAGGAGGCGTGAAAGGGGATGCAGATTGTTCAACAGACGTGTTCATGGGGCGCGTATTGTCGCATACCCGGGAGGCAAGATAGAACCAGAAATCATCAAGCCCGGAAATTCATGAATTTTCCGGGTAGCCCGGAAATTGCACCAGGATATGGTGTTTTCCCCGAGAAGATCCGGGGAAAAATCACAGAGTGGATACCCGGCAAGACTTTATATTTCGCTAATATAATTACAAGTAATTGTTTTGTATATGGTTATTAGAAAAAAATGTATAACCTGGGCAGCTTGGCGCACCCCGGTCATTGCCCACCACGCACCGCGTTTACCTTGCGGAATAAAGGACGCTGGTCACTGTCATCAGACAATTTGTTTGAGCTGGTATAACGTCCCCGCTCAAAATCTATCATTCCGGCTCGTTCTTTCACCGGGTAGGTATCTGCAGACCAGTACCCCAGTCCGGTAGCGGGAAAAGCCAAACTGTATGGCATTACCCAGGTTGTGCCGGTAGGTGTCCTGGAACCGGCATTGCATTGGGATGCCTGTGCATCCCAACCAGTACTGCAATACGCCAGGCTATTCCACATTTCATTCATATGAGGAACACGCCAATCGCTGAATCCGCAGAGTTGCTCGGCGTTGGTGGCCTGTATGTAACTGTAGGTGTCACACTGAATGCCCGCATCCGAACAATAAGCATTGTCTGCCGCGGTAGCAGGAATTCCAGCTTCTCCACCATTGGTGGCAGGGTTGGGATCGTACCAACGGTAATCATTGAAAGCACTGTGCAACCCTGATCGCTGAACTTCCCACACCAAATTATATTTCCGGTCTTTCGCACACACCCATTGCTGCGCATCATCGGGGAGTTCGGCTCCCGTAGCATCCAGTTTCACATAGCGATTGCACT
>CAYXOS010000041.1:16084-19428 GCA_964467115.1 uncultured Sedimenticola sp. | reverse complement strand
CACTGTCCGTGTTGCAATCCATCAAGGAAATTCCCGATACAGGAAAAGGTTTTGTGGTAGGCGGTCGTGCCGAACAGGTGACGATTGAAGTATTGCCTGCGCGTTTGGCGGGTTATGGCATCAGCCTGGGGCAGGTGGCGCAGGCGATTCAACAGGCAAATGCAGAGCAACAGGCAGGGAATGTTGAGTCTGCAGGCACCCATTTCACCGTCGTTACTGGCAAGTTTTTGCAGACAGCTGATGATATCAATCATCTCAAAGTGGGTAGCCACAACGGGGTGCCCGTGTATGTGCGTGATGTGGCCGTTGTCCGTCAGGGGCCGGAAGATGCCAAGCGCATGGTGGCTTATTACACTGGTGCAGCGGCTGAAGACCCAAATCTGGCGGAAAGCGTTCCAGCGGTAACTATTGCCATTGCCAAGAAAAAGGGTACCAATGGCGTGTCTGTTGCCAATGAAATCATGGAGCGTATCGAAGAACTGAAGGGGCGTCTGATTCCCAGCAATGTCGAGGTCAGCGTAACCCGTAATTACGGTAAATCTGCTAACGACAAAGTCAGCGCACTGATTTTCAAGTTGTTTGTGGCAACATTCTTTGTATTCGTGCTGGTTTGGTGGGCTTTCCGTGCCTTGAAACCCGCTTTGGTAGTGTTGCTGGTAATACCCGTGGTGCTTTTGTTTACAGTGTTTGGCGCCTGGATGCTGGGCTTTACTATTGATCGAGTGTCGTTGTTTGCCCTGATTTTTTCCATCGGAATTCTTGTAGATGATGCCATCGTGGTGGTGGAAAACGTTTACAGGCGTTGGTTGGAAGAGGGGACAACCGATGCAGAAACCGCCGTGGATGCGGTGCGAGAGGTGGGAAATCCCACTATTTTGGCAACCCTGACCGTCATCGGTGCTCTGCTGCCCATGGGATTCGTGTCCGGCATGATGGGACCTTATATGATGCCCATCCCGGCTTTGGGATCCGTCGCCATGGTGATCTCTTTGTTTGCAGCCTTTGTGTTTACGCCCTGGCTGGCAATTCACCCTGTTTTCCGACCATCCATGGAATATCTTGCTGTTGCTGAAAAGCGCGAGCACAAAGAAGCTGAAAAGCTGGAGAAAGTGTTCCGCCGCATTCTCACGCCCATGATTCAGGATCCGCGCAAGGCACGCATGTTCCGTTTGGGCATGTGGGCCGTGTTCCTGCTCATGTGCAGCATGTTCTATTTCAAACTGGTCGTGGTCAAAATGCTGCCGCTGGACAATAAGCCGGAATATTCCGTCGTGCTGGATATGCCTGAAGGTACGGCGTTGGCGGAAACCGCAAACCGGGCGAATCAAGTTGCCAACCTGGTGAGAAAGTTGCCTGAAGTGACTGCGGTGCAGGTGTACGTGGGAACCGCCAAGCCTTTCGATTTCAATGGCATGGTCAGGCATTACTATTTGCGCAAGCAGCCCTGGCAGGCCGAAATACAAGTGCAGCTTGTGGATAAGCATCATCGCAAGCGCAGCAGTCATGAGATTGCCGTGGAGACGCGGAAGAAAGTGCGCAAGCTGTTCAAGGACGTCGACGCGAAATTTGCTGTTGTGGAAATGCCCCCAGGACCACCAGTGTTGCAGTCCGTGGTGGCAGAAGTACATGGTCCTGATGCCCCGACCCGGCGTGCGGTGGCTCATGAGCTGACCAAAATCTTCCAACAGGCGCCTAACCTGGTTGATGTCGATAACTACATGGTTATGCCCCATGATTATTGGCGCTTCAATGTCGATAGAGACAAAGCGGATATGCGTGGTATTTCCGTGGACAGCATCAACAAAAACCTCGCCATGGCATTGGGCGGTATGGTGTTGGGTGATGTAAAACAACGTGCCGGGCATGAACCGGTGAACATTGTTATCCAAGTTCCCTTGGCAGAGCGATCCCAGATTACCCGCTTGGGTGATTTGTTGATCCAGTCAAAGGATGGTGTCGGTGTTCCGTTGCGCGAATTGGGTGAATTTGCCCGTACCAAGGTTGAACCCGCCGTGTTCAACAAGGATTTGCGTGCAGTGGAGTATGTGGTTGCAGATGTCGGCGGGCGTCTGGCGGCACCTGTGTATGGCATGATGCAGGTGGAAGACCTGTTGAAAACAGTAAATGAAGGCAAGCCATATATAACGCCGGATAACGTGGAATTGGTATCCAATACCTATTGGACATCCCCACCACCCACAGACAGTGTTTCCGGGTTTGAGTGGGCAGGTGAGTGGACGGTCACTTATGAAACCTTCCGTGACATGGGCGTGGCTTTTGCCGCTGCGCTGGTATTGATTTATATCCTGGTGGTATGGGAGTTTGGCAATTTCCGCATACCGGCATTGATCATGTCGCCGATTCCCTTGACGCTGATGGGTATTATTCCCGTGCATGCTATTTTCTTTGCCCTGGGTTTGGGAGGAGAATTTACCGCAACATCCATGATTGGATGGATCGCACTGGCGGGTATTATTGTGCGAAATTCTATCCTTCTGGTGGATTTCTCTATCCATGAAGTGCAAAAAGGCGTTCCTGTAGATGAAGCCGTCATCAAAGCCTGTAAAACTCGTACCCGGCCTATTCTGATCACCGCTTTTGCTTTGGTGTTTGCTTCCTCAGTCATCTTCTTTGATCCCATTTTCCAGGGTATGGCAATTTCCCTCGCGTCTGGCGTGCTGGTATCAACCATTCTTACTTTGGTTGTCATCCCCTTGGGAATGGTCTCAGCATCAGAGTCTTTGTGTGAGGCTGCCGGACGAAAATGCCCCAAGAAGCCTTCCGGTCCTGTGGGAGGGGCATCGGGTAAAACGGCGGGACGCAGCTTTCTCAAACGTGGATGGCATGTCACGGCAAGCTTTATTATTGCGGTAGTGAGTTTTGTTGCCACGATCATCAAGTTGTTCATGCCTAAAAAAGAGCAGCCCAAGTCAAAGCCTCGTCCTGTTACACCAGAAGCACAGGTCAATAGAGCCGAGAGCAAGCCTCCGGTTGCCCCCGAAAAACCTGCTGTGCCAGCTTCGGCAGCCACAGGCAATAGGGTAGCGCAACCACAAACGGATGCGGCTGTTGCGGTAGAAGACGATATTGAAATTATTGCCAAGCCTCTTGAAAAGCCCGTGGTGATTGAAAAGAAACCCACTCGTGAGCAGATCAAGAATGCCGTAGCTACGCGCAGTAAAATGGTGAATTCAGGTACAGAAGTTGTCGGTGCGGAAAAATCTGAAGAGGGTAAAACGAGCACGAAGAAAAAGCCTGTAGCGAAGAAAAAACAGGTGACCAAAGCCGCGCCTGCCAAGACTAAATCGGTTGCCAAGAAGCCAAAAGCCACTAGCGCTTCGGCA
>CAYXOS010000041.1:0-15984 GCA_964467115.1 uncultured Sedimenticola sp. | reverse complement strand
AAGAAAACCACAGCAAGTAAGAAAACAGCCGTTAGCAAGAAGGCATCCACCGGCAAGAAGGTTCAGGCAAGCAAGAAGATGCCAGTCAACAAGCAGGTAAAAAAGACTGCAAAGAAGACGGTAGTGCCTGCATCCATCGGTAAAAAAGTTGGGCGTAGAGGTATTCGCTTGAAAAGCCTGGACTCTTCTGATGATGGTTTGTCATCCTGATGTGAATGCCGTTAAATTAGCCAATATGTGTAAGGGAGACCTGATCAATGATTACAGTAATCGGTAGCCTCAAAGGAGGATCGGGTAAAAGCACCATTACCTTTAATTTGGCCGTTTGGCTGGCAATGGGCGAACAGTCTGTGCTGGCGATTGATGCTGATCCACAAGCAACCCTTTCTGATGTGGTGGATGTCAGAAATGAGGAAGAATTCACGCCGACTGTAGAACTGGGAAGCAAGAAACTTCTTTCCAATCGTAAGGAACTCGATCAGTACGAAGAGGTGTTGATTGATGTGGGTACAGCGGACTTGGCAAGCTTGAAACAAGCAATCAAGGTTGCAGACCGTATCGTCGTACCTGTTCCTCCCAGCCAGGCGGATATCTGGTCCACCCAGCGTTTCTTACGCCTGATTGATTCCGTCGTCGGGGATAATCGTCGCCCCGAAATCATGGGTTTTATCAACCGAGGTGATACCCATCGAGCCATACGAGAAAGTGACGAGGCGGCAGCAGCCTTGGTTGCCTTGCCGGGCATTAAATTCATCAAGACCCGCCTGGCACAACGTACTGCATTCAGGCGTTCTTTCAGTGAAGGCTTGGCGGTGTTTGAAATGGACCCCCGAAGCAAAGGTGCCGCAGAGTGGAATGCGTTGGCAGCTATTCTGTATGCCCACGTGGTAAATTGACCAGATTAACCTGGTTTTGTTGATTATAAGAATTATTATGGGTATGATAGCCACTATAGTGTATATACAAGATGTTTCTTGAATAGTGAGTCAGTTGAAATCACAAGATGAAGAATTAGAAACTGTCGGTGATCGCGAAGGCATCACACGCCTGTCTGAAGTATTTGAAACCAGTGCCAGACGCTGGGAACTCATCATTTACCCCTCCATGTTTGCCTTTGTCGTGCTTGCCGCTTATGGCTTTTTTCTCATTTATCGACTGGCTGGGGACATGCATTATATGGTGATCAGTGTCGATACCCATATGTCTGTGTTATCCAGCAATATGCAAAGCGTATCTGAAAATATGGGGCAGATGACGACCAATATCCGCACCATGACAGTGAGTCTGGACTCAATGGAACATAAAATGGGTACTTTACAGCCTATTCTTGCCAGCATGGAGTCTATGGATGAATCCATGAAATCGATGAATAACTCTACCCGGGTGATGACCGTAGCGACCCAAAATATGCAATATGATATGTCGCGCCTGAATGATAATGTGGGTCGTCCCATGTCTTTCATGAACACATTTATGCCCTGGTAATGGGACAACCCAAAGAACGACCCTCTCTGGTCGTCGCTATTTCTTCCCGAGCTTTATTTGACCTCGATGACTCTCACCGGGTCTTTGAAGAGCACGGTGTTGCCGCGTATCATCGCTATCAAATTGACCATGAAGATGATGTTCTGGAGCCAGGGGTGGCTTTTACCCTGGTTAGAAAGCTCCTGAATCTCAATGACTTGTTTGAATCCAGAGTAAAAGTGGAGGTGGTGCTGCTGTCACGTAACAGCGCTGATACCGGGTTACGGGTATTCAACTCCATTACTCATCATGGTTTGGAGATAACCCGAGCTGCTTTTACCAGTGGGCGTAGCCCCTTTGAATATGCCTCGGTGTTGGATGCGCATCTCTTTCTATCTGCCGACTCTGATGATGTTGCCCGTGCGTTGAACTCGGGTGTGGCTGCAGCTACCATTGCCCCCGCCATGGCAAGTGCTCAGGCGGAAGATTCTCCGACAGAACAGCTGCGTATTGCTTTTGATGGTGATGCTGTCCTGTTTTCCGACGAAGCAGAGAGGGTTTTTCGCAAGCAGGGGCTGGAAGCATTTGAGGCCAGCGAAAAGGCGGCAGCAAAGCGACCTCTGGAAGCTGGTCCTTTTCGTCGTTTTTTGGAAGTACTGCATCAAATGCAGGCATTGTCTCCTGAAGGCACTTCGCCTATCCGCACAGCACTGGTTACCGCTCGTGGTGCACCGGCTCATGAACGTGTCATCCGTACATTGCGCACCTGGGGAATTCGTATCGATGAGGCGTTGTTTCTCGGCGGTATGGACAAGAGTGCTTTTTTAAAGGCATTTCGGGCTGATATATTTTTTGATGATCAAACCCATCACGTCGAATCCGCAGCACAGTTCGTGCCAGCAGGACATGTTCCCAATGGTGTGGCGAACATTGATACCGAATCCAAATAACTGACCAACGTATCTACTCGGCATCTTGATCCGGGAAGATGGTAAGTCATTGAATATCCTGGGCGCCGCGAATACATCCATGGTCGCTCTTTGGCGTCTTGCCATCTCGGCACTCTTGCATCCATGCACAGCGTACGCTTTGCGGCAGCTTGCGTGGTTGAAAAAGTCCATGGAAGGACTTTTTCAACATCCTGTTACAGTTCAGCGTCGTAGATGATGGTATCCACAGGTTTCTGGATGAAGTTGCCTTGAATGAAGTCTACGCCAACATTCCAGAGTATGGTCAGTTGAGCGGCTTCCTCGATACAGGTAACGATGGTTTTGACTTTTTCCTGGTGAAGCTGTTGGTTGTAGTCTTTCAGGAATTCCTGCTGCTCCTTGTCTTGAGCAAGTTTGCCGGAGATGTCCGGTGAAAAACAAACAAGATCACACTGTAAGTGGCGTACCACATTGACCGCTTCCTGCTCGAAGGGGAAGTGGGTCAGGGAAATACGACAATTGATCTTGTGCAGACCTTCTGCCAGCTGCTCCATTTTTTCCAGGTGTCCGATGACATCTTTGTGAGAGACAGAAAAGCTCAACCATGCGCCTTTTGCCTTGAACTCCCGTAGGCAATCACAAATCCAGAGCAATAAAGAATCATCCTCAATGGCAGAAGCAGAGAGGGTAATCATGAAATTGAGCTTATGACCATCGCTGCGATGACGGGCTACTTCACGGATGGCATTGCGAATGATCCAGCGATCAATCTCAGCCATTCTGTCCGAGCGTACCGCCTCATCCATAAACTGCGCAGGGGAAATCTGTTGGTCATCATTGTCCAGCATGCGCACGTAGATGGCGTAGTCTTCGCGACTATTGCCATGCAAACTGACAACGGGTTGGAAAATAAGATGGAAACGGTCATGTGCCAGGGCGTGATCAATCAACTGCACAATGCTGGCGTCACCTTCTGCCTGGTTACTATTGTTGGCATGTTCGGCATCAAATACACTGATTTGCGTGTTGTCAGCAATAGCCGCCTTGCAGGCTTGTGTGGCATGTGAAATAAAGTCGGTAGAACTTTGTGGTTCCGGTGCATCGGAATGGGTAATGCCGATGGAAAATATTGGCTCCAGATCTTGTTCTTCAATGACAAAATCATGATCGTTCAATGCGTGATGGAGGCGTTTTGCCAGGGATTCTGCGTCTGTGTCTGTGGTACAGAGTACGGCGAATTCATGCTCTCCAAAACGAGCCACCAAGTCACTTTCATAAGTCGTTTCATTCAGGATGCGAGTTGTTTCCTTGAGGGTCAGCTCTGCGGCATCCGTGTCAAATTTGCTTTTTATTTCCTGGAAGTTACTGATGTTCAGGATAACCAGGCTCAGGCGTTGCTTTTCAGCCAGGGATTTTTCCAGACGTTCTTCCAGTTTGTTGGTGAAATACTTGCGATTGAACAGACCTGTATCCGTATCATAGTTAGCCAGTTCAGCCAGTCGTTGTTCAATATCCAGTTCGGGTGATTGATCGCGTATGATGACCTGGGTGCAGTCTTCACCGTCTATAGTGGAGGGGGCAAATTCCATCACCACAGGAAAATCGCGGCCATCATCAGTTACACAATTGATGGAAAGCTGATCAGCAGTGTGTTGTTCATCAAGTTTGTGCAATACAGGCTTGAATTTCAAGCGGTCGTCGCTGGTGATCAGATCCATGAATGGAAGCCCTTCCAGTTCATCGGCACTACTAAAACCAAATAAAGAGGCATACGCCGGGTTGGCATAAACGTGCATTCCCTGGTGGATATAAGCAATCGCTTCACCCGCAGTTTCGGTCAGTGTTTCATAGCGCTGACGGGTTTCTTTCAGCTCCTGGGTCACAGACAACAGTTTCTTCTTGGTGACCATGTTCTGTTGTTCACGATTGACCACGTATATCAAATGCGCGTAATCATTGCGCTCGATGATATCCTGAGCACTGGTTTCTGCGGCGAAGAAAAGCTCTTCTGCTGGATCATCTGAAAGCAGTATGAAGGCAGCAAGAGGGGATATTTCGCGAATCTGGCGAATGGCTGTGGTGAAATCGATTTCCTCAGCATCACAATTGACCAGAACAACGTCAGCATCCAGGGTTTGCATCACTTCGTCGAGCTCATCAGGTGTAAAGGCAGTATTCAAATGAATTGCCATGCCTGAATTACGCAAGGTTTGGGAATAGATGTTTGCGTCGTCGATGGAGCAGCCTAATACCAACAGCTCCACGACATCACTCAGTGGTGTAACGATCTGGATAATTCTTTCCGCATTGGTATTCATTGTGGTGTGTTCCTGATGTTGTGCCTGTTGTTAAAGGTCATTCCATAGATCCTGGAAATCATCTTCTGGTGCGGTGTTAGTTTCTTTGGGCTCTGTTTCTTCCACATAGGAAAAATAATAGTGGATGAAATTGTTGTTTGATTCTACCCACTTGGTCAATTTGATCTGATGTTCACCAAATTCTGTGACCATGGTCATAATTGTGTTCAATTCAAAAGCGCGAGTGTTGGTAATGATACCTCGACGCTCGTTCTCGATTCCACTGCCAGATACAAGGAGGCAGCGATGTTGATTCTGACGATTGGAGGAGGTTTTTGTTCCTGGTGTTATGGTGACAGGCGAGCAGTTTGAAGCCAGTATCTGAATGCCGATATACAGTTCCTTTTCTCCCACATCCTTGATCCAGCGGGTGACGGCAACGCCATATTCATCTGGATTGTTGGGTGAGCGAATTCCCAGTATGTCGCCAACCCGGATTTTCATCGGGTAGGAGTCTTTCCATCCCAGGCAGTAGCCTTCCACGCTTTCGTTGTATGTGAGTACCGAGAAAGCGGCATTCGGGTCACGCGCCAGTTTGTCGAACAGGTTTTGTGGTTCTGCATCTGCGGCGGTGCCCAATAAAACGCTGGCAAGATTGGTGCTGTCGGTAAACATGGAATCTCCACCCAGGCTATTGGTTGGAGAGGCGATAGCCAGGGTGCTGAATACGCTGTCATTCCAGGTCAGATGGCTGGGGGCGTTCAGGGAGCTGTCTTTTTCCTGGTTTTTTGCATTTTTTTGTTCTTCGGCAGCAGCATCGATATTTTTTTCCAGCAAACGCAATAGATTGCTCAATCCGACGATAGCGTACAACTCATGTTGCAGGGTGTTTCGTGCGAATTTGCGCTCAAGTGATTTGTTCCAGCCACGTATCAGTGATTTGAGCAGGGAGCGTGACAGGTGCTGGTGGTCATGATCCAGGTGGGCAGGTGACTCCCATTCCGCTTCTTCGTATTCGCGCCTTGCCTCTGCCAATATCCCGTTGAGATCAAAAGCCCTGAAACGACTGTCATTATTCTGAGCAGGACTGATGGATTTCTGCGGCGGCTCATCTGACCATAGATTCAGGTAGAAAATTCCCGCGCTGTGTTTGTCCAATTCACTGACGGTACCGATTTCGGTAAGCTTGTCCCATTCAGTCAGTTTGTCATGAACCCGACGCAGATGAGATTGAGTCAGCCGATAAGGATTGGTGGTAGCGATCAGCAACATGTCCTTGTAGACTTCTTCGATGCTCTGCACCGATTTCCGCTTCCAGGTGAAACGGCTGTTTTCCTTTACCCCTATCTGATGTACATGGTTCTGTGAAGCCCAGGCATAGAGGTAATGAACTTCCCGCCATAATCCCTCATGGTAATCCCGATACACCAAAAGATTGTGAAACATGCGTTGTTTCAGGTATTGAAGCGCCCGTTGGGCAGCGACAATAACCAACTTTTGATTGAAATTATTTTCATTCCCCATTACCTGCTCAAGAAACAGAATTTTGTATGAAATTGCGATTTCGTGGCACAACTCTGTTGCCAGCAGTGATGCCTTGCGTGCTTTGGGAGAAAGGGGGAAACCAACATTGATGTAGTGCTTGGTAATGTTGGTGTTCACATAGCGAACAGGTTCTCTGAACAATTCGATGACTTCAGCCCGAATCAAGGTAGGAATCTTCATGCGGTTGAAGCTGGCGAGGGTTTTGTATACCTGGCGAGCGGTTTCCCCGACGTTGGCAACGGGCAATTGCTCTGCCCAACGTTTTACATCACGGGGCGATAGAAGAAACGAGTCTTCAGGTGCTGCGGATTGCTTCGGAATAGATAGCTCTACCCTGGGCTGCGTATTTTTTTGGTCATTCTGTGTAGTAGCCATGCCGATCCAGTAGTTTCTTGTCCCTGATTACGCCTTGGTTGAGTCCAGCCACGTCCCATTTTTTCAGGGAAAAGCGGCGACATATCGAAAGCTCTAGTCTGTGTATAGAGGAAAAAGCTTAGGGATTCCTTAAATATCGCCTAAAAATGCTTTTATTCCAAGCAGTAATGATCCTTCATTATATACGAAATAATACCTGATAGGGCATCTTGCTGAGGTCAGCATAGCAGATATCTGGGAGCGTTAATATTGCAGAGCAGCGCATAGGTTGCTGTAAATAAAAGAGTTAGAGGAATTATCCGGTAATATCTGATGTTGGCAACGATTAAAGCAGCATGCTCACGAGGTGGAAATTGTAATTTTCGTGGTCGAAATTTTCTATTGGTTTTGTGATCTGGGCAACGCTTGTTTGCTTTTTTCCCCCGCGACTTCCCGCACCAGGCGAGGCAGTAGATAGCCGGGTAATTGATGCTCCATGCGGCGGTGGAGGCGGATGGCCTCATCGTCTTCAACGGCGAAGTGTGCAGCGCCTTCTACCTTGTCCAGTTGATGCAGATAGTAGGGTAGAACACCAAGTTCGAATAATGATTCAGCCAGTGCCACCTGGGTTGCGACTGTATCGTTGATGTTTTTCAGCAATACTGACTGATTGAGTAAGGTGATTCCCAAACCGCGTAGTGGCGCCAGGGATTGTTTCAAACGCTCCGTGAGTTCATTGGGGTGATTGGCGTGAATAACCATACTGGTATGTAGGGAGTTGTTGGCGAACAGTTCGAGGAATTGTGTTTCGATACGTGCAGGAAGTACCACCGGTAAACGGGTATGAATACGCAGGCGTTTTAGGTGGGGAATGTGATTCAGTCCCTGGAGCAGACTGTGTAGACGTTTGTTGCTCAGAACCAAAGGATCGCCACCGCTGAGTATCACTTCGTGAATGCTGGGATCTGCGCTGATTTGGGAAAGAGTGTGTGACCATTCGTTTTTCAGTGACTGATGCTCAGCATAAGGAAAGTGGCGACGAAAGCAGTAACGACAATTGATCGCGCATGCCCCTGTGGTAATCAACAGTACCCGCCCATGATATTTGTGCAAAATGCCATTTCCCCGGTGAGCAGCCTGGTCTGCCAAGGGGTCGAGGGAGAAACCGTCATGATGTTCAAGCTCGGCTGTGATCGGCAATACCTGTTGCAACAGGGGATCATGGATATCAGCCTTTTTCATCAGCCCGGCAAAATATCTGGGTACGCGAAACGCGAATGATTTAGCGGCAGCCTCCAGCTCTGGGCTATAATGCGCGGTCAGATCGAGATCAAACAACAATTCCTCGATCTTGCAATACGCGGTTCCCAATTGCTGCTGCCAGCTTTCGGTTTTCAAGGTGGTGCGGGAAAGGGGTATCATAGACATTTTCAGAAAAGGTGTAGGGAGGTTACCGAATCATTCCTGCAACTAAACAAGAGGGCAACATGGCAACCTATAGTACAAACGAATTTCGTGGTGGACTCAAGCTACTTCTGGATGGTGATCCCTGTACGATCATTGAGAACGAATTCGTCAAACCCGGTAAAGGGCAGGCATTCAACCGGGTCAAGTTGCGCAATCTGAAAACCGGTCGGGTATTGGAAAAGACCTTCAAATCGGGTGAATCCGTGGAAGCGGCAGATGTGATGGATCGGGACTTGCAGTACCTCTACAACGATGGCGAGTATTGGTATTTCATGGATAACGACAGCTTTGAACAATACCAGGTGGATGCCGCTGCCATGGGCGATTCAGTAAAATGGATCAAGGATCAGGATATTTGTAACGTAACCCTGTGGAATGATGCACCCATTCTGGTTGAGGCTCCCAATTTCGTGGTGTTGGAGATTACCGACACTGACCCGGGATTGAAAGGTGACACCTCGGGCGGAGGCGGCAAACCGGCTACGCTGGAAACTGGCGCAGTGGTACGTGTACCCTTGTTTGTGCAGATTGGTGAGAAAGTGAAAGTCGATACCCGAAAAGCTGAATATATCAGCCGCGTCAAGGATTGAGCCTGAGAATCCAGTCTCTTCAAGCACGGGCGCAGCTTCTGGCGCAGCTGCGACAGTTTTTTCAGCAACGTGATGTCATGGAAGTCTGCACCCCAGTGCTCAGTCAAGCCGGGGGAACAGACCCTTGCATCGAAACATTTCATACCCGCTATACAGGTCCGGGCTATGCCAATGGGCTGGATTTGTATCTGCATACCTCCCCAGAATTTGCCATGAAACGCCTGTTGGCAGCGGGCAGTGGTGCGATCTATCAGATTGCCCCGGTTTTTCGCAATGCCGAGTTTGGTAATCGGCACAATCCCGAATTTACGATGCTGGAATGGTATCGCCCGGGGTTCGACCATCATGCTCTGATGCAGGAAGTGGCTGCGCTGGTGTGCAGTTGTCTGGATGAAAATCTAAGTACCCAAAAAATCAGCTACGTCGAATTATTTCAGAATAAATTTTTTTGGAATCCTTTGTACGCAGATACTTCCCAGTTGGTACAAACGACAAAGCAGTATGGCGTATATACCGAAAGCCTGGCGCATCGGGATGAATATCTTGATCTACTCATGAGCACGGTGATCGAACCAGAGCTTGGCGACAAGTGCCTCACATTTGTCTATGACTATCCCGCCAGTCAGGCATCCCTGGCGCGTCTCAATGATGAAACCCCCCTGGTTGCCAGTCGTTTCGAGTTGTATTACCAGGGAGTCGAACTGGCAAATGGTTTTCACGAACTGACCGATGCAAAAGAGCAACGTCAGCGCTTCGAAGAAGAAAACCGGCAACGTCAACACCGGGGGTTACGGCAAATGCCAGTGGATGAGCGCTTGCTCAAAGCGCTGGAACAAGGAATGCCCGATTGTTCCGGAGTGGCATTGGGGCTGGATCGTTTGCTGATGCTGCAACAGGGAGCCACAGCCCTGAGTGATGTACTTACATTTCCGTTGCCGGAAGCTTGATGGTGCCAATGCGCTGCCCCATGCGCACCCTCACGCCTGGGGTGAACACTTTGTCCCAGCGAACATGATTTTTGGCAAACAGGGTGATTACCGTAGACCCCATGTTGAAACGCCCCATTTCTTCGCCTTTTTTCAGGAATATCTGGTGGTCTTTCTCATACAGCCAGGTGGACGGGCTGTCTTTGGGGCCGCGAACTTCGCCAGCCCATACGGTTTCCATACTGCCAACAAAGATAGCACCAACCAGAATCACCAGCATGGGACCAGCAGCAGTATCAAAGCCGCAGATCAAGCGTTCATTGCGTGCAAATAAACCGGGGATCAATTGTGTGGTAGCTTCACTGACGCTGAATAAATCTCCCGGCACGAAAATCATGCCGCGCAGTTTTCCACTTAACGGCATATGAACCCGGTGGTAATCCCGTGGTGACAGATAGATGGTGGAATATGCACCACCATCAAAGGTATCGACCAATTCCTTGTCACCAGCCAGCAATTGTTTCAAGGTAAAGTCATGTCCTTTTGCCTGCAATAGCTTGCCTTTCTGAATGTACCCGGCCTGGCTGACTTTTCCATCACAAGGGCTGGCAACGGCATCCGATTGGTGAGCGATGGGGCGGGCATCTGCTTTCAGTTCCCGGGTAAAAAAGGCATTGAAGGATTCATAGCTGGCGGGGCGCGGATTCTTTGCCTCAAACATATCAACGGCATAGCGTGAGATGACTTCACGGATCAACATGTTTTTAAAAGGTCGCCAGGTACTGCGAGCAATGCGATACATGCCAGACGCCAGCAAATGTTGAGGCAGTATCTTCAGGGCTGCAGTAAAAAACTTGTCTTTGAATCCTGGTTGCATCATGTTCTCAATTAATAAAATATTGCAAATCTGCGGCGATGGTAATGGGGTCGGTTATGCCGGTAAATAACGCCAGCAAGTAGCCTTCCGGGTTGACCAATGCCACGACACTATTGCCTGGGCTGCAGCTACGGGTATTGGCAAATATGCCAATTTGTTCGCCCAGATTGTCCAGTTGTTCCTGTTTTCCTGTTGCAGCCGTAAACATGGGGTTGTAGAAATCAATGTGCTTTCTTAGCTGAGCAGGCGTTTTATTGGGTTGGCTGTCATCGACAAACACAACCCGGGTTTTTTTCTGTAACTCGGGTTTGGCAGCAAGCTGATTCCAAGCCATGACATACAGTCGCAGCAGACTATCACAACCTGAATCCTGCAGGTTGCCAACCATGACAAAATTCCAGAAATCTTTGAATGATTTGGTTGTAAATGGCTCACCATATTTGTCAGACAGCTCAAATCCAGCCATGATCTTGGGGGTGGGCAACAGGGTTGCTCTGGTCTGGCTGACCAAAGGCCGCGCATATTGATTGCCTAAATAATAACTGGCAATAAAGACTACTGCCGCGAATACAGCAAAAATCAATTTGGGAAAAAGTTTTTTTTGACGCAGTCTGGACACGGTAGTGAGTTGAAATGCAGATTGATGGGCAATTGTAGCAGGAGCACGAGTATTGGTTGCGCAAACATAAAAAAAGCGACCCAGTATTCTGGATCGCTTTTTTGCTGTTGGTACCGAGGGCCGGACTTGAACCGGCAAGGCCGTGAAGCCGGTGGATTTTGAATCCACTGTGTTTACCAATTTCACCACCCCGGCATCGAATGTAAGTATCGATCAATTGAGATCAGCACTTACTTCGGCTGAGAAGTATAACCGTAAAAAAAATTGTGGCAAGTATTCGTTTGCATCCTGAGGTAAAATTCCGCCCCTATGAAAACATCAGATTTTACCTATCACCTGCCGCCAGACCTGATTGCCCAGTATCCAGCAGAAAAGCGCAGTGCCAGCCGGCTGCTGGTTTTAGATGCCCTTAAGGGTATAAAGAATAAGAAGTTTTCAGATTTCCCCGGGCTGTTGAAAAAAGGTGACTTACTGGTTTTCAACGATACCAAAGTAATGGCAGCACGCATGTATGGGAACAAGCAATCGGGTGGGAAAATCGAAATCCTGCTGGAGCGTTTGTTGCCAGATCATCGTGCGCTGGTGCAAATTCGTGCCAGCAAATCGCCCAAGCCTGGTAGTTACATCATCATTGGTGATTCTCGAATCAAGGTAGAAGGGCGGGAAGGGGATATGTTCGTTCTGTCCATGCAGGCACCGGGGTTCATGCCCCTGATGGATGCCCATGGCCACATGCCTTTACCGCCATATATTCGCCGTGATGATGAATCTTTTGATGAATCCCGCTATCAGACGGTATACGCTGACAGAGAAGGCTCTGTAGCAGCACCTACAGCAGGTCTGCATTTCGATCAGTTGTTACTGCAACAATTGGAGCGAGAGGGGATTGATACGGCTCAGGTGACCCTGCATGTCGGGGCGGGGACTTTTCAGCCCGTCCGAGTGGACAAGCTGGAAGATCATGTCATGCATGCCGAGTGGCTGCAGGTCAGTCAGCAGGTTTGTGATCAGATTGCCGCTACCCGGGCACGGGGTGGACGTATTATTGCAGTAGGCACTACCAGTGTACGCAGTTTGGAAACTGCGGCGGCAACGGGAACCCTGACTGCCTATGAAGGTGATACGCGCTTGTTTATCACACCGGGATATGAGTTCAAGGTAGTTGATGCCTTGTTGACCAACTTCCATTTGCCCGAGTCCACATTACTGATGCTGGTATGTGCATTTGCTGGATACGAGGAAGTGATGGCGGCCTATGCCCATGCTGTTGAGCAGAAGTATCGTTTCTTCAGCTATGGTGATGCCATGTTTTTGACCCGGAAGGGGCATGCCTGAAGCAAAATCATTCCAAAAAAAAGGCGTGGCAGGGGATGCCACGCCTAAAAGTTCCACCAAAGGAGGATGGAGGAGTGTACTGAGTGTGTCAGCACATGAGTATTTTCTAATAGTTTAATGCTGGAGTGCATTGACAAAGCTCAATTGCCCGCGCAAAAACCTGAAAAATATTGGGTATTAATCGGGTATTGATTAGGTAGCTCCAGTAATCATTGTTTATATGTTATTGATAACGCAAGAGAATAAAATGGTTGGTGAATTTTGAATTTTGAATTGAATCATGCCTCTGGTATTGCCAGGCAGGGACAGTTGCAGTTCGAGCGGGGCAATATCGATACCCCTGCTTTCATGCCGGTGGGAACCTATGGCACGGTAAAAGCCATGACACCGGAAGAACTGGAAGGCATGGGTGCGCAAATTATTCTGGGGAATACTTTTCACCTATGGTTACGACCGGGTACTGATGTCATCAAGGCTCATGGAGACTTGCACGATTTCACCCATTGGCAAAGGCCTATCCTGACTGATTCCGGGGGATTTCAGGTATACAGTCTCGGGCAGATGCGCAAAATAACCGAGGAAGGTGTGCATTTTCGGTCGCCAGTGAATGGCGCCAAGGTTTTCATGGGACCGGAAGAATCCATGCAGATCCAGCGTGACCTTGGCTCTGACATTGTGATGATTTTTGATGAATGCACGCCTTATCCGGCAACCGAAGAAGAAGCGCGGATTTCCATGGAACTGTCCCTGCGCTGGGCGCAACGTAGCAAAGATGCCCATGGGGACAATCCTTCTGCCTTGTTTGGTATTGTTCAAGGCGGTGTTTATACTCAGTTACGGCAACGTTCTCTGGATGGATTGATGGAAATCGGGTTTGATGGTTATGCTGTCGGTGGTTTGTCTGTCGGCGAACCCCCCGAAGATCGCTGGCGGGTGCTGGACTACCTGGCAGATCGTTTGCCAGCGGACAAGCCACGCTATCTCATGGGGGTAGGGACACCTGCGGACATGGTAGAAGCGGTCAGTCGGGGTATCGATATGTTCGATTGCGTGATGCCGACCCGTAATGCACGAAATGGCCACTTGTTTACCCATGAAGGTGTGGTACGCATTCGAAATGCCTGCCACAGCCATGATACAGCACCCGTCGATGCCCATTGTGACTGCTATACCTGTAGCAATTACAGTCGCGCCTATTTGCGTCATTTACAGCGTTGTAATGAAATACTGGGTGCGCGACTCAATACCATCCATAACCTGTACTATTATCAACAGCTGATGGCGGATATGCGCCAGGCAATTGCCGAGAACAGACTGGGGTCTTTCAGAGAAGATTTCTATGCCGCTCAAGGACTGCCTGTTCCCATTCTTTAAGGAGAGATACTCATGACACAAGATTTTAATGATTCACCAGAGCCGGGCTGGGGTTTGTCTGCCTCACTAAAGATAATTGCTGCCATTATCGTGCTGGTGATTGCCGGTGGCGCGATTATGCTGGTACTGGACATTATTCCATTGGCGATGTTCAAGGCCTTGGCATACAAAACCGCCTTGGTCGGTGGGGTTCTATTGCTGGCGGGTGTGGTGCTGGGTTTGTTGGCACGTAGCAAGTAGCCGCCATGCAAGCTATTGCGAAACTCGTGGTTGAGTCTTGTCTTCAGGGTACCTCGAAAGATTGTTTTTTCGTCACCCCGGTGCACGACTCCATGGATGGAGGAGGTAGAGCGGAGCAGGAAGCCAGAGCCGAGGCCGGGGTCTATACGAATCAATGGCTTATAGATTCCGGCCTGCGCCAGAATGACATTATTAGAGACTCCCTTCAGCGGGTGTTGTGTGCAGATGCAGACAATGCCCTGTGTTTTTCAAAATTTGTTTTAGTCTAATCTCTCCATGTTTTATGCACTGAGAAAGTCTATCCAGAACAAACCCTCGTTTGTTGATATTCAAACCAACATCATGGCTGGTTTGACCGTGGGCGTCATTGCGTTACCGCTTTCAATGGCGTTGGCCATTGCCAGTGGTGTACCGCCGCAGCATGGTCTGTATACGGCGATTATTGCCGGCATTGTCATTTCTTTGAGCGGTGGCTCAAAGGTCAATATATCAGGCCCCACGGCTGCTTTTGTGGTTGTGTTGTTACCCATCGTTCAGAGCTATGGTTTGGGTGGCTTGCTCATTAGTGGCTTCATGGCAGGGATTATTCTGGTATTGATGGGGTTGGCAAGGTTGGGGCGTTTGATTGAAATTGTTCCATACCCCGTGATTATCGGCTTCACTGCAGGAATTGGGGTGGTTATTGGTACTTTCCAGATAAAGGATTTTCTGGGGTTGGAAATAACATCCATGGATGGAAATTATCTCGACAAATTGTCGCTTATTTTCCAATCACTTCCTTCCTTAAGTTGGCAGGAAACCCTTATCGGCGTGGTATCTTTTGTTACCTTGTGGATGTGGCCGCGTTTGCATTCGAAGATTCCAGGGCATCTTATTGCATTGACGGTCGGTGCATTACTTGCCTGGTTGCTGGGACAGTATGTGCCTGGTTTCTCCGTAGCCACTATTGGTAGCCGTTTTCAATATGAAATAAACGGTGTGGTGGGTAGTGGTGTGCCATCACTGTTACCTGGCTTTGAATGGCCCTGGAATCTGCCGGGTGCCGACGGAAAGCCTATTGGCTTGAGTTTTGAACTGGTGAGACTTTTGCTGCCTTCAGCGATTACCATAGCGGTTCTTGGGTCTCTTGAATCACTGCTGTGTGCGGTTGTTGCGGATGGCATGTCCGGAAAAAAACACAGCCCCAATGACGAACTCATTGGCCAGGGCATTGGCAACATGATCGTGCCTCTTTTTGGTGGATTGCCTGCCACTGCTGCCATTGCCCGTACCTCTGCGAATATCAAGGCAGGAGGCAGTATGCCCCTGTCTTCTGTGGTGCATAGCCTGTTTTTGTTGTTGGCAATATTGTATCTCGCACCTTTGTTGTCTTATGTGCCTATGGCTTCAATGGCGGCCCTGCTGCTGATGGTTGCTTGGAATATGAGTGAGGCAAAACATTTTGTGCGCACGGTAAAAATTGCCCCAAGAGATGATGTTCTGGTGTTATTGCTGTGCTTTTCGTTGACAGTGCTTTTTGACATGACGGTTGCGGTTGCCGTGGGCATGGGGCTGGCAGCAGCCCTGTTCATTCGCAGAAGTATTAGTCTGACTGCAGCAACAGAAGTCGAATGTGATCATGAGGCTTACAATCTGCCGGATAGTATTGCTGTTTACGATATCAATGGGCCTTTGTTTTTTGGTTCGGCGCAAAAGGCGTTGAAGACGATCTCAACTGTATCACCAGATGTGAAAGTTATTATTCTCGATATGACGGAAGTCACTATGTTGGATATGAGCGCCATTGTCGCCATGGAATCCATATTGGCGGATCTGTCGTCCAATGACATTGCCCTGATTATCAATAATTTGCAGCCACGCATGATACTCAAGCTGAGGCGTGCTGGAATCAGGAAAAAAGTGGGGAAGGTTGAATATTCCCGTTCTTTGGAAGACAGTTTTATCTTGGCGGGCAAGATGTTGGCATA
>CAYXOS010000040.1:0-19623 GCA_964467115.1 uncultured Sedimenticola sp. | reverse complement strand
AATCCCTCGCTCTCCGCCATATACGGATTTAGAAGGCATCGGTTGGATTGTTGCCCAATCTGTTAAGTAATCGATTCGAACCCTCGATTTAAAATAGCAGGTTCGACCGCGAAGCAGCGGCGACCGAAGGGATTTATCCCTCGCTTTCCGTTACATTGAGCATTGACATTTTGCGAAGAAACAAGCATCATTCGCTACCACTTTTGCGCCAGTAGCTCAGCTGGATAGAGTACTCGGCTACGAACCGAGCGGTCGGAGGTTCGAATCCTTCCTGGCGCGCCATATCGAGCAGTAAAAAAGGCTTTCGAAGTATCTTCGAAAGCCTTTTTTTGTTTCAGGCCAGGAAAACTATCATGGGTAACGGTGTTTTTTCACAGAAACTAAAAAGTGTTTACGATTTGCCTCTGGCCGAAAGGCTTGCTTATCTGGATGAATACAGCCGCAACAACCCTCAGCTGCGCGAAGACTATTTGAATTGGCTGCTAGAAGAAGACTTTTCCGCACTGACCGCTCAGTTTGGCTTGTTTTCAGACCTGGAAGGTTATTCGATTATCAAGGTTCTTGGGAACGGTAGTAGTAGTGTTGTGTATTTGGCGAAGCAGCAACATCCCAAGCGTCTGGTGGCGTTGAAAGTTCTGTATCAATCCCATAGCGAAGTGGAAAAGCGGCGTTTTATCCGGGAAGCCGAATACCTGGGATTGTTGAAACATACTGGAATTGCAGCTGTATATTCTGCGGGTGAGCAACAGATTGCCGGGCAGTCCATTTGCTATATTGCCATGGAATATGTTGACGGGTATTCGCTTAGTGAATACGTCGCCAAGTACAAGCCGTCTTTAGAGCAGCGAGTCAGGTTGATCGAGCGTATCTGTGAAGCATTGTTCCATGCACATCAACGAGGGATTCTGCATCGTGATATCAAGCCCGAAAATATCATTGTCGATGGTATGTCCGAGGTACATTTGGTTGACTTTGGTATCGGTCAGAAATATGTGGCTGGAGATGAAAAAGAAACACGTTTGACTGAACGGGCTCAAGTAGTGGGAACCATCGCTTACATGAGCCCAGAGCAACTTACTGGGGGTATAGCGTCAGTCGGTGTGCAAGCAGACATCTACAGCCTTGGCATTCTTTCATTCGAAGTACTGACTGGTGTTCCTCCGTTCGATATTTCCGGTTTGACCTTACCTCAGGCGGTAGAACGCGTTTTGTCCGGTGAGCGGCAGGCAAAATTGAGTCGATATCTGCCTGATGTGGATCGTGATCTGGAATATGTGATTAGCAAAGCCATGGCAGTTGATTTGCAGCGGCGCTATTTGACTGCCAACGATTTTGCCCTGGATCTGAAAAGTTGGTTGCACGGTGAGCCCGTTCAGGCAGGTCGAACCAGTTCCACCTACTATCTTCGTCAATTCATCAAACGGAACAAGAATCTGGCGGCAACCCTTGCTGTGTTGTTCGTATCCGCATTGATGGCGGCAGTTGTTGCCGGTGTATTTGCAGTCAAGGAAGCGAATACGCGCAAAGTTGTCGAACAGGAAGCTGAACGAGCTGATGTTATCAATCAAATTCTTGTTGGTATCTTGAAGTCGGCTGATCCGGATCAGGGCTATGGGCAGGATTTGACTGTGCTGACAGTGGTGGAAAATGCCGAGCCCCTGGTAAAAGATCTGTCCGAGCGCCGTCCCTTGGTGGGTGCAGAGTTACGCATAACACTGGCAGAAGTCATGACCGGACTGGGGGAGTTGGATAGAGCCGAGGAGATTATTGATCAGACTCAGGTATTGATACCAAGGGCTGGTAACATAGCATTGACGTTGCGCTGGGAAATAGCAAAAGCAAAAATTCTGCGTTTGCAGGGAAAACAGGAAGAAGCAGAGCGGCGCTTACTGGCAGTGCGGGAAACCGCAGAAAAATTGCCCTTACAGAATGTGATGCGACAAGCCTATATTGCTGAACTGGCAGGAGTAAAAATAAAGCTGGGACGTACCGAGGCTGAGCAGTATTTGAAACAGCTACTACTTGCTACCGAAGGCGGGGACTCTCAGGTTCAAGCACGTTATTTGGAGGCGTTGCACAACCTGGCTCTGCTGAAAAGGCAGACAGGGAAGCTTTCAGAGGCGAAACCATTGATCGAAAAAGCGGTCGCATTGCGGCGTGAGCTTTATGGGGATGAACACCCCATGACCCTGTATTCCCTGAATCTTCTTGGCTCTGTCTACAGCCAGTCCGGTGATCATGAGCAGGCTGAAACAATATATCGGCAAGTATTGCATGCCAGGAAAAAAACCTATGGTGAACACCATGGTTTGGTTCTCAATGTCCAGATTAATTTGCTGAATGCTCTGATATCACAAGGAAAGTTGAAACAGGCAAATGAGTTGAGTCAAAGCTTGTTGGATGCTTTTGAGGGGGATATGAATATTTCTACAGATCAGAAAATATTCATTCTCAATATGCGCGCCTATCTTTTGGAAGATTTGGGCAAGCTGGCAGAAGCTGAGCGTATCTATCGGCGTACTTTGAACTTACTGGAGAAGGGCGGGAAGACGACCTTTGTTCAAAACTATGCAGTAGAAAACAACCTGGGAATGTTGCTGGTACGCATGCAGCGTTGGAAGGAAGCAGAGGTCGCATTCTTGAGTGTGCTGAATGATATGGAAAAGCAAAAGGCGACAGAACATTATGTCTATGCCATAACCCAGAATAATCTTGGTGATTGCCTGGTAAAGCAGGGAAAAACAGCATCAGGACTCGAATATCTTCTCCCCAGCCACGATGTACTTATCCAGCGCTTCGGCAAGGAACATGCGCGGGTAAAAAAATCTGCAAAACGTATCCGGGAAGCTAAATTGGCTCTTGGTACTCGGAGTATGTAAGACATTGAATTTCTGAGTCTGCTGGTCACAGCTCGGATTATGGCAAAAGCATTTGTATCCTCGGTTATTCAACACATAGGACACAGAGCTCAATGAGAGCGGGTCTTCCAACGAGTAACTTAAATTTACAGTCTCCCTGTTAAAGGCCGAGCAAACCCAGTCGGGCTGCTTCTGTGGCAGCTTCTGCGCGGCTGTGAATATCCAGCTTCTGATAAATCTCTTTGATATAGCCCTGTACTGTATGGACACTGATCTGTAGAAGGTCAGCAACTTCCATGGTGCTATACCCTTTGGCGATTAGAGATAGTACTTCCTGTTGTCGGGTACTCAAACCGGAATCATCGGGTTTTTGAAAAGACTGTAGAACGCGTCTGGCAATTGCTGGAGAAATGGGAGGACGACCGAGGGCGCATTCTGAGAGTAGTTGGGCGATATGGGCCTGACCCATGTCTTTTAGCACATAGCCTCCTGCACCATATTGGAGAGCGCGAAATATATGCTCATCATCGGAAAATGCGGTAACCACCACAGACAGACAACTATCTGGCAATGCTTTCAATAAGTTCAGGCCACTGCCATCCGGCAAACCCAAATCGACGACTGCCATGTCAAATTTGTGCTCGGTGGCCTGTTGCAGTGCTTCCGCCAAGGTAGAAGCCATGATCAAATGGCAATCAGGGAAACTTTGTTCAATTGCCTGCTGCAACCATATCTGCATTTCTGGAAGGTCTTCCAGCAACAAGATGGATTTATGGCTCATGAGATTGATTCTCCATTGAGGGGAATGCGTAGTTCGACCTGAGTACCCCCCGAGGGGGAAGATAGCCATTTGGCATCACCTTTAAGCGATTGCATCCGATTTTGAATCCCGTTCATTCCGCGCCCTTGTTTAACAGGAGCAGGCAGACCAATACCATCATCTGATAGAACCAATTCCAGAGTGTGATCTGAAACTCGGCAATCCAGCCAGATGTTGTGGGCTTGGGCATGGCGGATAATATTGCTGATCAGTTCACGCAGGGAGCGTTTGATGACTGCGACACAAACCGGTGGTAACGGAATATCAGATATGTCACGGGCTGATGGCCATTGCATTTTCATATTCAATGAATGGAGACGCTGTTCAGCTTCGTGCTTTTGATCGGCGATGAGTTCAGCAAGGGTTATGTGCAATTGCACGGTACGTGCAACGGCATCTCGCAGATCCTGCAACAGACAACGTGCAAAATCCGCTTCTTCGGGGGTTTTGGCACGATGAATCAAAGACAGTAGCCTCGAACCAATATCATCATGCAGGTTCTGATAGATGCGCTCTCGTTCATTGTTTACTGCTTGTTGAATGTCGATGTTGCCATGCTCAGGTTTTACTTGGTTCTTTTCCTTCAGCAACAGAATGTAGAGCACCAGCAAAGATGTTGCCAGCAATGGTTTTAATAACCAGATATTGGTTATGTCGGTAATCACCAGTAGCAACCCTGCCAACAGGCAAAAGACGCTGAGTGTGGCAACTGCAATGCGCGCAAGCAGGGAAGAAGGTGATCGTCTAAGACTTAGGCTTTGACAAATTGCTGAAAAAATTAGCGATGCTCCAATAATCTGAGAGGTATATGCAGACAGCGGAGAAAATGTACTCAGTAGTATAAGGGCAAGAGGCAATATGAAAATCAGTACTCTTGACGGGGGCTGTTTGGAAAGACGTGAATCTGAACCATTACAAAGTACAAAAATAATGGCACTCAGCCAAACAAGCTGTTGCCAGGGGTTTTGAACAATAGCACCCAAGGCTATTAATATCCCGGGTATGAAAAAAGGCAGGGATTGTTTTATCAGAGTGTGTTTATTCCCACCAAACTTCCCAACGGTCGCGCCAGCAAGCATGCCAGCCGCCCACAAGGTCGCAAGCTCGAATGCTCCCATGTTTTCCTCTGAAAATATTATTTGGGAAGATTATAGCGGAAATGTGTAGGCTGGGAGGGAGGAGAGAAGGGGGGTGAACTCGCATCTCATACCTGAAATGTCCGATAACTGCGTTGAAGTTCTTGCTAACGCCGCCTTATTCTCGAACATTCCAGGCATGATCTGCTTCGGACAGACTCCTATCGGGGAGTAATGCTATTGAATTGATACAACTGAGATTCCGCTCGCCAGGTAAGCTGAGCGTTGTAAGATTTTCCATCCAACCTCATATTCTTGATGTCGATGGTATTGTTTTTGGCGCTGACCTGGGCATTGGATAAGTCAAAAGCGGTAGCATCTGGAATATAGGCTCGTTCAAAACCAATACTGGAAATGTTTACAGAGACCTCTTTTTCAGCACCATCAGCATCGATCGCCACTACAGAAAATTGATGCTGTTTTTTTGCCAGATTGCTGTAGTTGTACACCATGGAGAAACCCGATTCTGAAGCGTCCGGGTATTGGGGGAATTTTTTCGCCACATCCTGACGTGTTCCACCAAAAGGAATATCGGTTTTGTACTTGCCATCGATGTACAACGCTATTCTTTCAATGCCTGCAGTGGATACTGCCCAGCCTCGAATATTGGCGATTCCTTGATAAGGCATATCATTGCCCGGTGCTTCCAGGTTGACGCGGATGTCGCCAGCGAAAACACTGCAAGACAGGGCAATGGATGAAATCATGATGCCCTTCAGACATAAGGATGTGATTTTTTGGGAGTTGCTAGACATGTTTTTTCCTCAAATCCGAATTAGTTGATGCTTGTTGCGACAGTTGTTTGGGTATCACCATTATCAGCGGTATCTTCCTGACGTAACATCATGCCGTTGTTGATGGCTGTCCAGACGATACCGACGCTGCCATCGTCTCTGGTAGTCTTTACACGCACGGCTGTGAATGTGCCTGCTGGTGTTGTAATCGATTCGTTGATCGATTCGACTTTCCCAGAGGATGCGATACTGTTGGCGGTGGTAGTCATCCCCTGCGCGGTAATGCTTTGTGATACTGACGGAGAGTTCCAGGTTTGATTCAAGCAAAATTGTTTGACTGCGCCCATGAGCATGGGAGGATTAGTGGTCAAGGTGGTATTAATGCTGGTGCTGAATCCGGCAACAGAAGCTGAACCCGTGGTTACTATCTTATCCATATACAGCAAATTGTTAGTGATATGGTACGTCTGCTTGGTATTGGTTGTCGTTGTTGTGGTTACGCCAGAGCCGGATATTTCGCTGACAGTATCGGTTTCAGCGCCAGTGTCAGAAACTTTTATATAGTGAGTATTAATGGTGCCGCTGATATTTCCATTGGCAGTTTGACCTGTGATATCCCATTCGATAGTGGAGTCATTAACCGGAAATGGCACGTTGACGCATTTTCCGGTATTGCCTCCGCCGCTGTTTGAGGAGGTGGCAATTTGAGTGAATGCAAGCCCCTGACTGGCTGGGTTCCATTTCAATGTAACATCATGTGCGTTGCTGTTTGCCATCAACCCTTTTATCTGAATACTATCGTTTGAAGCACTGAGGGTAGCGCTGGAAGCATCGATGGCATTGGCGTCCTTCATGTAACCGCCACTGAATTTTGTGCTGTTGAAATTGATGGTTTTTTCTTTGATATCACCCTCATTGTCGGTGACCTTGATCTTTATTTGGTGCGAGCCTGTAGACAACGAGGTGTAAGCATATGCCATTGAATATCCTGATTTATCTGAATCGGGATAATCAGGGTATTTGTTGCCCACATCACCCCTGGCACCACCGGATGGAATATCGGTTTTGTACTTCCCGTCGATAAACAATTCGACCTTTTCTATACCCACGCTGGATACCGCCCATCCACGCAGGTTACCCACACCGGAATAGGTTGAGTTGGCTTTGGGCTCTTCCAGTCCGAACTGAATAGTGCCAGCACCAGCAGCGTATGGAAGAGATATCAGGATAGCAGTGACAAGGCGTTTGATTCGTTGTTGTGGCTTATTGTTTTCTATTGAAATCAGCTTGTTATCTGTATGAATGGCAGGCATCTGTTGGTTCTCCATGTTGGTATGTGCCTACTGTAGATTGCTCCATGGTGGGGCGCTACCCCCTGAACAAGGGGGTAGGGGATAGAAAAAGTTACATTTTTATGAGGTATTAACGAACATGGCATTGGGGATATACTTGTTACCAGTTTAACAGGCTGTTGAAAAACACCGTTTTTCGACAGCCTGTGTGTGGCACATGGATGTGCCACCATTTTTGATGGCTGTAAGCCATTGAAAATGAAGGAAGCGGAAAACCGCGTTTTCCGCTTCCGTGGTTGAAAAAGTCCATGGAAGGACTTTTTCAACATCCTGTTAAATAACAACGATATAGGTAAGATGATGAGTGAAGACAAGGTAGAAGCGATGGCGGGTAGTTACCATGACATCATTACTGGCGTGGGGGAGGATGTTCAGCGTGAAGGGTTATTGAAAACACCCATGCGTGCCGCCAAGGCCATGGAATTTCTCACCCAAGGCTATGAGCAGACCCTGGATGATATTGTCAACGATGCTATTTTTCCTTCTGACAATGATGAGATGGTCATCGTCAAGGATATTGAGCTCTATTCCCTGTGCGAACATCATATGTTGCCATTTATCGGCAAGGCACATGTTGCCTACTTGCCCAAGGGAAAAGTGATTGGCTTATCCAAGATTGCCCGTATTGTTGACATGTTTGCAAGACGCTTGCAGATTCAGGAGCAGCTTACCACGCAAATTGCGAATGCCATCCAGGATGCTATTGGGGCGGCTGGTGTCGGTGTGGTGATCGAAGCGTCTCATCTGTGTATGATGATGCGTGGCGTACAAAAGCAGAATTCTTCCACCACCACATCCATGATGTTAGGTGCGTTCCGCAACAATCATCGTACCCGGGACGAATTTCTAACATTGATCAAGCTGTGATGGTTACCATCCGGATTAAAAACTTACGCTTACGCACCTATATTGGCTTCAATGATGATGAGATGCGCAAACGTCAGGATGTGATTGTCAATGTACGCTTCAGCTATAAGGCAGACGAAGCCGCAGAAACGGATGACGTAAAGTACGCGGTCAACTATCGCACCATCACCAAAGAGATTATTGCTTTTGTCGAAGATGGGCGTTTCATGTTGCTGGAGCGTTTGGCTGCAGATGTTTTGGACTTGGTAATGAAACACGCGCCAATCGCTACTGCCGAGGTTGAAGTGGACAAGCCCAATGCTTTGCGTTTTTCCGATTCTGTATCTGCTTTTCTTCGTGCAGAACGTTCTTGAACTGAATAAAGTGTAGCCCAATTGATTGATTCCACACCTGGGCGCCATCTATATTGGTGCCGGGCTGATAACTTGCTGTAGAATGGGTGCAGTTGTGGTTCATATACATTGGCCGCCGGGAAGACTTCGGGAGAAACAAACCATGCGCGATGCGCTATTGATGAAGCTAAGTTTTTGGTTGACGGTTATTGGTGCATTTGCCTTGTTGACCCCCAATCCCGCCTGGCCTGAATGGTTGGCGAGAATGATTCTCTCCGCCGGTATCGCCTTTGGTATTACCACTCTGATCGTCAAATATCGTGAATCCCGAAAGAAACCCTAGACCGGAAATTGCACCAGGAAGTGGCGTTTTCCCTGAGAGATTCGTAACTACTCAGCGTTATTTAATGTGGAGACGGCAAGTCATTGAATAGCCAGGCTTCGGCAGCATGGAAGCTGCCGTGGCATGAATCCATCAGAGCTTCCCTGGCAAATTTTCGGGCTTGGGAAAATTCTAACCAGGGGTAGCAAATCGGGGTGATTTTTTAGGCTATATCAACCCTGGCAGGCATTAATTGCTACTGAATTGTTGCTGGCGTTGTAGATATTCATCAACGATTTGGTTCATGCGCTGGGCATCATAAGGGCGTAATCCTCCCAGCACCATATTCTTTGTACCTTTGCCGATGAGTTCGCCTTTGTCAAGAAGGGTGAATTTCAACTGTACATCACCCCGTTTGCCATCGATATTGAAACAGGTGCCGGAAAGCTGCAATTCGGGATCGGTAATATCCAGGCGATCGAGATGAATTTCCATGTTTTCATAGATGATCAGGGGACGTGCCGGGTTGATCATGACACTATGGGCTTCCATCAGTGGTACCAGAACGTAGGGGAAGGCATGACCGGAAAAAGCCACGTAGACCTCCACCAAACGGTTGATCAAAGCCTTGTCTTTGGTGGTTTCACCCTGACGTTCGATATGCAGATAGTCCTTTTCGTTGCTGTCAGATATAGACATCAGATCGGCATCATTTTCCGGAAAATGCAGTTCAACACCATCACCAACCATTCCTGAAAAGACAAAGCGCATATTTTGGCTCAGCCCATACTGGTCGAGTACCAGACCGAACAGCAAGTCACCCGGTACACAAAAGCGTTTGGAATCGATATCATGTAGCGGGTTGAAGTCATTGGCGATTTTCTTGGCGAAATCGCTGGCCTGCTGGCGAGACACCTGTATATTGTTATTTTCAAAGTGGTAGTAGTTTTCTAGTATCATTTGCTCTTGTCCCGCTGTAGTCAGGCGCTGAATATTATCAGGAATTCTATTTTGTTTTCAGTATTGTTAAAGAAGAAACCGCCCCTGGATGAAGCATCTGTGCAGTGGCTGTTCGATGTTTTTGGGTGGTCGCTACGCAATTTCTCGTCCGCAGTATTCTATCAGCAAACGCGATTGGTGCTTCCGACTAACGAATACTTTCCCGGAAAAGTTGACAGTGTTCAAGGAATGGCGGAGTTGGTTTTTTCACGGGTCGCAGAATATGCTGGATTGGCACATTGGCCATGGCAAATTATCGAGCAGTCTCATTGTTATCTGCAAGGGAATGTCTCTCCGCCTTCCGGGGCCGTCCAGGACTTTTCTGGCACACCACGTTTGATATCGGATGGAAGCCAGACACTGCCCGTCGTTTATGCACAGCAACACGTCAATAATCCCGAAGCATTGATTGCCGGGTTTGCACATACGTTGGGTCAATATCTGGGGTCGACTGCCAAGGAAAGTCCACCTGGCGGTGTGGAAAACTGGCCTCAAGTTACAGAAGTATTGGCAACCTATTTGGGTTTTGGGTTGATGTTTGCAAACAGTGCCTTTATTTTTCCCCCAGGAGGATGTGGTAGTTGTAGCACTACCGTATCGCGCAATAACGCGCTTTCCCAATGGGACTGTACCTATGCCCTGGCATTGTTTTCCGTGCTCAAGGGCATTCCTGGGCGAAAAGTGAAGCCTCATCTGAAAAAGTCCTTGCGTGGCTATTATCAGCGCTGCCTGTCAGATATCAACTCGCGTGAAGAGATGTTGCAGCAGCTGCAGTCAAGCCTCGAAAATCCGGGACAGGCAGCAATGGTATCTACCAAGAGTGGTTGATGGAGGCGCAAACCGAGAATCAAAACATACTCATGGCCTGTGCGGAATGTGATGCATTGCAAACAGTGCCCTGGGTTGCGGCGGGGAAGAAAGTAAGATGTGAACGCTGTGGATCGACACTTTATCATCAGCCAAAAGGGGGGTTGAATCGCCCCATCGCGTTGTTGTTGGGGGCGTTGGTGTTGTACATCATAGCCAACAGCTTTCCGTTGGTAACATTGAGCGTGGGCGGGGCAACTCAGGAAACATCGCTGATAGGTACTGCCTGGGCGTTATACAACCATGATATGAAACTGGTAGGCATTTTGGTTTTTCTTACCAGTCTTGCCATACCTGGAATGATACTTTTCAGTAATTTATATGTGTTGATCGGGATGCGTTTACAACGAAACTTTCCCGGCTTGAGACAGTTTTTGGTGTTACTGAGCCATATTCATCACTGGGAAATGGCAGATGTGTTCGTGATCAGTGTGTTGGTGGCACTGGTAAAAATGTCGGGTATGGCAGAAGTCATCATCGATGCGGGGTTGTACGCATTGATTGGATACATATTGCTAGGTATTTTTGCCAGTATCAGCATTGATGTGTTCGTGTTGTGGCAACGTCTGGATAGAATGCGCTCTCAGCCAATGATACAAGCGGCGGCGGATGCAAAATGTTGATATCAAGGGTAACGGCAAGGGAAAAAGGACTGGCAAGCTGTGATATCTGCCAGCAAGTGGTGCGTTTACCTGATTCCAAGGCGAAGGCACTCAAGTGTCCCCGATGCCATAGTGAAATACACTCCCGAATTCCCCATAGCCTGGCGCGAACTTGGGCGTTACTGATTGCTTCCATGATTCTATATATCCCGGCGAATGTATATCCGGTAATGAGCAATGTGTATCTTGGTGCAGAAAGTGAAAATACGATTCTCGGGGGAGTGGCACATTTTATTCAAGAAGGTGATTGGTTGCTGGCATTGGTCATTTTTACCGCAAGCATCGTGGTACCGTTGTTGAAAATGGTGAGTTTGTTGTATTTATTGGTTAATGTTCATAAACCCCCACAATTGAAAAAGGCGCGACAAAGCACCTTGCTTTATCGCATTACTGAATTGGTAGGACGTTGGTCGATGGTAGATGTTTTTGTGATCGGAATATTGACTGCGTTGGTGCAAATGGGTGTGATATCAACCGTAGAACCGGGTATTGGTGCCATGGCGTTTGCTGCAGTGGTGGTGTTGACCATGTTGGCAGCGATCAGTTTTGACCCACGATTGATCTGGGATAGGGAACAACAATGACAAAAGAAGATATGGAATATGAAAAACTGCCTCAAGCGTTGATTGCAGAAGATCATCCTGGGTTTTCATTTATCTGGCTGGTGCCTCTTGTGGCACTGATGATTGGTATTGCGCTTATCTACAAGGAATATTCCAGCTTGGGGCCGAGTGTTCAGATCCAATTTCAAAGTGCAGAAGGAATTGAACCCAAAAAAACTGAAATAAAATACCGCGATGTGGTTATCGGCAGGGTTAAAGCGGTACAGTTTTCGGAAGACTTGTCCCATGTGATGGTTGATGCGCAATTGAACAAAGATATGGAGGCATTGCTTTCCCCCAGTACGCGTTTCTGGGTGGTAAGACCAAGAATAGGAGCAACCGGGGCAAGTGGAATCAGCACCTTGTTCAGCGGCGTTTATATTGCTGTGGATCCCGGCAATGGCGGTGGTTATGAGGAAAGCTTTGTGGGTTTGGAAGAACCGCCAAAAATACTTTCTGATGCGAAAGGGCGGTTGTTCAAACTGAGAGCCAATTCCTTGGGATCCATTGCCGTGGGCTCTCCTGTTTATCATCGTCAAATTCAGGTGGGTGAAGTTACGGGATATCACCTGGTTCCTGATGCCGATTATGTGGCACTGGACGTCTTTATCAATGCACCAAATGATAAATTGGTTCGTCGCAATACTAGATTTTGGAATGTATCCGGGATGGATGTAGAAATGTCCGGCGGTGGGTTTAAAGTTGAACTTGAATCCCTGACCGCCTTGTTAGCAGGGGGCGTAGCTTTTGATTCAGCCCTTACTTTGGGAGATGACCAACTCGCTCCGACGGGCACTGTATTTGAACTGTACGATTCAAAAAAAGAAAGCCAGAAAAAAACGGTGCAGTTGAGCTTGCCCTATATATTGTATTTCGATGATTCTGTGCGAGGCTTGTCCATTGGCTCTGCTGTCGAGTTTCGGGGCATACCGGTGGGCAAGGTTTTGGATATTTCGTTGGAGGAAAACTCGGCGGATGGAACGGTACGTATTGCCGTATTGGTAGGCTTGGAGCCTGAACTGGTGCCTTTCAAGAACTTGGATGAGACGCTGGATCAGGAAGGACGCAAAAAGTTTTTTCATTCTACCCTGGAGAAGCTGGTTGCCAAAGGATTGCGCGCACGCTTGATGACCGGCAATCTGCTCACCGGACAGTTGATCGTTGACATGGATTTTGACCATGAAACCTTCCCCGGCTACATTGATTACAAAGAACGCTATCCTGTATTGCCAACCACCCCCAGTTCCCTTTCCAGTATTACCAATAGTTTGGTGGTGATTTTGGGTAAGTTGAAGCGTTTGCCCTTGGATGAGATGGGTGATCATTTCCTGAAAGTCAGTAAAGGTTTGGATTCCCTGGTGAACAATAGTGATCTGGCTGATAGTGCTAAACGTCTGTCTCAGGTGTTGCAACATGCGGATGAAATATTATCTGTCGTCAGTGATCAAACCACGCCTTTGATGAATGAAATAACCCATTTGAGTACAGATGCAAGAAAAATGGTGCGCCAGGCTGAAGAAACCCTGGATGAATTGGCCAGGACCACTTCAGATCAGGGAAGCATGGGAAGAGAGTTGATCAATACCATGCGTGAGTTGTCTGCAGCTGCCAGAGCTGTGAGAGGGGTTGCCGATTATTTGGAGCGTCATCCTGAGTCGTTACTCCAGGGCAAGCAGCACTAGAGATAATGTCTAGATCCCCGGTTTGAGCTTGAAAATCAGTTATGTGAGCAAAAAAAACGACCTGCATTTGCAGGCCGTTTTATCTTGAGTAAGTTGATCAAACGATTAGGTTTGGCTCAATATCACTCTTCGCCTCCTGGCGCATCTTCACCGGGATCATATCCTTCTGGCAATTCGTGGGCGATGCCCTTATGACACTCGATACAGGTGTAGCCTTTTTCGATGGCCTCCTCGTGTCGGTCGGCGCTACGGCTTTCTTGTTTGTCGAAATCCATGGAGTCGAAATTGTGGCAATTACGGCATTCGCGAGAATCGGTGTCTTTCATTGCCTTCCATACGTGCTTGGCAAGTTCTAGTTTCTTCGCTTCAAACTTTTCTACTGTATCTACATCTTTAACGATAAAGTGATGATACAACTCGTTGGATGCTTGAATCTTGCGTACGATCTTGTGAATCCATTCTTTGGGTACATGACAGTCAGGACATGTTGCTCGAACGCCAGTGCGGTTGGTGAAATGGATGGTGTCTTGCAGTTGCTCATACGGGTTGTCACGCATTTCGTGGCAAGATATACAGAATTCTTCGGTATTGGTCAAAGCCAATGTCCAGTTGAAACCACCCCATAAAATGATGCCTAGAATGACGCCGATGACAAGCACGCCAAACGTGCCCTTTTTTTGCCCACTAGTCATAGTTGCTTCTCTTGTTTGTAATATTAAAAAAAAGCATGACCTCCTGATTGGAGGCCATGCGCCAACTCGGGTGTTAGTTTACACCTTCGAAGTCGTTCTTTACCAGTGGGTTGGCATCTACCTGAGGTGCATGACACTGATTGCAAAAATAGCGACGACTTGAAACTTTGTTCAGTTTTTTTCCATCCCGAGTAAGGAAATGGCTTTCACCCAGCATAGGAGCTTTTTCCTTTTTGTGGTTTTTCTTGCTGTGACACTTCAAACAGCCATTGGTTTTTAGATTGATTTTATATTTGTCAATCTTGTGAGGAATCAAAGGGGGTTGTAGCTTGTAGTTGCGTTCAAACCCACCTTCTTGGGATACAACTTTCTTCTTGGTGACCTTTAGGGATTTACCTTCAATATCCTGTGTGCCACGAAGTGAAGCAACTCCTTCTTTGGCAATAACGGATTGGCTGGAAATAACTGCCATGGCAAATGCCGCTAGGGTAATGCTGAGTATTTTTTTCATCTTAATCTCCATCAACTCAAATTTTAAACTGTATGTTTGGAATATTTTTCAACGGATTTGAAACTGTTATTGGATGCATTGGAAAATCGATTGCTGAACTGAAATACATCAACTGCACAGACATCGATGCAACGACCGCAATTCGTACATTGATTGGCAACAATCACCGGCGAGATACCTTTGTCAGCGCCTTTGAGTGCGGGCTTGATAACCTGTGATTCAGGACAAACATTGAAACAATCCATGCAATCATCACAAGCTTCCCGATTTACTGCGCTTACCCGCAGTACGGCTCGGGTAGACAGCAAGCTGTAAAAAGCACCTACCGGGCAATAGTGACCGCACCAACCATCTCGGGATACCAACAGGTCAAAAAGAAAGATAGCGAGTATCAGAACCCATGCCAGCCCCATGCTGAAAACAATGCCTCTAAACATGATGGAAACAGGGTTAACCAGTTCCCATACGATGCCGCCTGTAATAAGTGGCAGGATGAGGGTCAAAGCCAGTAACCAGTAGCGGGTGCTGCGAGATGCGCGAGAACTGCCACGAATACCAAGTTTACGACGTAGCCAGGCAGCTGCATCGGTAACCATGTTCACGGGGCAGACCCAGGAACAGTACGCACGTCCACCAATCAAAGCATAGAAGATCAATACAATCACTGCGCCGATAATGGCAGCACGCTCAGGGGTGACGCCCGATACCATTGCTTGCAGTAGAATATATGGATCTGTAAGGGGCAGGGTTTCCAGTGTCAGGCTGGAGGCAAGGTTGCCCTTAACGATCCAAAGCCCAAACCATGGTCCGGCAATGAATGCCGCCAGGATACCCAGTTGACTTATGCGTCGCAGAACCAGCCACTTGTGGGCGAAAATCCACCCTTTTGCCTTAATGGCTTCTTTACCGACATCTTGAGGCATGTTGGCCATTACTCGTTATCCTCCGGTTTGCGGTTGAGCGTATCCAGGGGATTGGAGGAAAAAGGCGTATCAGCAGGCTTTTGATCGATGATCAATCCTTCGCCCTGAAGGTCATAACGCACCCCTTCAGGTAGGTTATACTGATGCTTTACATCAGGTGTTACCAACGAAGCACCAGCTTTTTCTTTTTCCTGCCAACCGAATCGGTAATGGTGCCCCAACTCGCCTTTGGCAAGATCAGTAGGGAAGACCTTGATGGCTGCTTTTTCCAAAATACAGGCTTTTTCACACAAGCCACAGCCAGTACAGGCGTCGGAATGCACCACTGGTATGAACAAGGCGTGTTTCCCGGAGCGTCGATTGTGTTGCAGATCCAGGGTAATGGCTTTGTCTCGTATTGGACAAACATTGAAGCAGACTTCGCAACGCAAGCCCTGAAAGGCAATGCAGTTTTCTTGATCAATCACAACAGCCAATCCCATGCGGGACTTCTCGATATCTGTCAGGGAGTGATCCAATGCATTGGTGGGACAAGCTTTGACGCAGGGAATATCCTCACACATTTCACAAGGTCCGGTACGGGCGATGAAATAGGGTGATCCCGAAGGAATGTCATCACCCAATTGACCAAGAAACAAAATGTCGTAAGGACAGTCTCTCGCACATAGACCGCAACGAATACATGCCCCCAGAAAGTCTTCCTCTGGCAATGCACCAGGTGGCCGGATTGCCAGTGGCGGAAGCGCATTGGCGCGTTGGGTATAGAAACCCAATCCAACACCCATCAGACCAACGCTGCAAGCCGTTTTCAATGTCGTGGTCAGAAACTGACGGCGATTGAGCTCTTTCGCGTTTTTTTCTGGTTTTGCCATGATTGTCTATTCCAGTTTCAAATCGCAGTCTGCCCCGTGACAGGGCAGACTGCCTACGCTTATGCCTTGCTGATTTTCACTGCACACTTCTTGTAATCCGTTTCTTTGGAAAGCGGATCAGTGGCATCGAGAGTCAACTTGTTGACCAGGCGACCTGCATCGAACCAGGGAACGAAGACCAGCCCTTCCGGGGGCTGATTACGACCACGTGTTTCAACCTTACAAGTGATGGTTCCTCGGCGGGAAGTGATCTTGGCCATACGCCCATTGCGCAGTTTGAGCTTCTTGGCATCCTTCTTGTTCATGAATACCACGGCATCGGGAACGGCACGATACAGTTCAGGAACACGGCGTGTCATGGAGCCGGAATGCCAGTGTTCCAATACCCGTCCTGTACACAGCCAGAGTGGATATTCACCATCGGGGCTTTCTGCAGGTGGCTCGTAGGGAGCGGTGATGATATTGGCGCGCCCACCATTTTTCTTGTGGTTGCCATAGAAGTAGACATCGCCCTTCTTGCCGTCAGGGTTGTTTTCGGCAACATAGGGGTCATAGCCTTCACGGAAACGCCACAAGGTTTCCTTGCCATTCACAACCGGCCAGCGCAGACCGCGGGCTTTGTGGTACATGTCGTAGGGAGCAAGGTCATGACCGTGACCACGTCCGAAAGAAGCATATTCCTCGAACAGGCCTTTTTGTACATAGAACCCAAAATGCTCCATTTCGTCGTTGTCATACACATTGCCGCGTTCGTCTTTCACTTCCTGTTTGGGGAACTGATTGACCTGACCGTTCTCATACAGAACTTCGTACAAAGTTTTTCCTTTGTATTCAGGCTTCTTGGCGATCAGTTCTTCAGGCCAGACTTCATCGACGGTAAAGCGTTTGGAGAACTCCATGATTTGCCACATGTCGGAATGAGCGCCTTTGGGAGGATGAACCTGCTGACGCCAGAACTGGGTACGGCGTTCGGCATTTCCGAATGCACCTTCCCGCTCACACCACATGGCAGTGGGAAGAATCAGATCAGCAGCCTGTGCCGATACGGTGGGGTAAGGGTCAGATACCGCAATGAAGTTGTCAGGATTTCTGAAACCGGGATAGGGCTCGGTGTTGGTGTTTGCAGCAGCCTGCATGTTGTTGTTACACATCTGCCAATAGCAGTTCATTACACCATCGTTGAGCTTGCGCATCATCTTCACGGCGTGGAAGCCGGGTTTGGGATTGATGGTGCCTTCAGGCAGTTTCCAGATTTTTTCGGCTGTATCGCGGTGTGCCTTTTTCTTGACCACCAGGTCAGCGGGCAAACGATGTGCGAAGGTGCCGACCTCGCGGGCGGTACCGCAGGCAGAGGGCTGTCCGGTGAGAGAGAAGGGGCTGTTGCCAGGTTCTGAGATCTTGCCCATCAACAGGTGCACGTTGTAGCACAGACCGTTGACCCATACACCACGGGTATGCTGGTTGAAACCCATGGTCCACAGGGAAGTGACCTTTTTCTTGGGATCAGCATAGATCTTTGCCAGGCGTTCCAACTGCTTCTTGGGTACGCCAGACATCTTGGAGGCTTTCTCCAGGGTATAGGGTTCAACAGACTTGGCATAGTCTTCGAAGCTGATCTTGGAGAGCTTGCCTTTCATGCGGTTCTTGGCTTTCTTTTCACGCGGATCAGAAGCACGCAGACCGTAACCAATGTCGGTAGGGGTCTTGTTGAACTGCACATGCTTGTCGATGAATTCCTTGTTGTAGGCTTTGTTCTGGATAATGTAGTTGGCGATATAGTTGAGGATCGCCAAATCAGTCTGAGGTTTGAAGATCATGCCGTTGTCGGCAAGATCAAAGCAACGATGCTTGTAGGTAGACAGTACATGCACTTCGCAACCCGGTTTGGTCAGACGGGTATCCGTAATACGTGACCAGAGGATGGGGTGCATTTCTGCCATATTGGAACCCCAGAGGACGAACACATCGCCTTTCTCCAGGTCATCGTAGCAACCCATGGGCTCATCAATGCCGAAACCGCGCATGAAGGCACCGACCGCCGATGCCATACAATGGCGGGCGTTGGGATCGAGGTTGTTGGAGCGCAGACCACCTTTGATGAATTTAGATGCGGCGTAACCATCCCATAGTGTCCACTGACCGGAGCCGAACATGCCGACGGAGGTTGGGCCTTTTTTCTTCAGGGATTTCTTCCACTGATCTGCCATGACGTCAAATGCTTCGTCCCAGGAGACTTCCTCGAATTTTCCATCTTTTGCATACTTACCATTCTTTTTGCGCAACAATGGTTTGGTAAGGCGGTCTTCTCCGTACAGGATCTTGGGCAGGAAATAGCCCTTGATACAGTTCAGGCCTTTGTTCACCGGTGCGTCCGGGTCGCCCTGGCTGGCAACAACTCTGTCGTCTTTGACACCCAGCAATACACTACAGCCTGTTCCGCAGAAGCGGCACGCAGCCTTGTCCCAGCGTATGCCAGCATCGTCTTCTCCCGCCAGTGCGGTCTTTGCCGCTGGCAGGGTTACCCCTGCAGTAGCGGCAGCTGCTGCAATGGCATTACTCTTGATAAAATCTCGTCTAGTTAAACTCACGGATTACCTCCTCGTTAAGATCATCCCCACCGTAGTGGTAAATCAAGGTTGCACTCACTACGCCTTCGAGTGAGTTGAAATTCATCATGGTGTCAGCAGCAGTACCATCCGTGCTGTCTTCCACTGTGACAATTAGTTTTCCTTCTTCGACACCCCCGTGTACTTCTACACCAGGAATGCTGTTCAATAATTTCTCCACGGCTTGACCGTTTTCCGGTCGGGCGTGGACGATACAACTGCAGATATTGGCGGTGTTGTTATTGTCCATTTGGCGAATTTTCCTCAGGAACGTTGAGTGTTATGGAGTTGCTGGGGCATACGGCGACACATTCACCGCAACCGTTGCAAATACTTTGATCCAATAAAGGTGTTACCCGCCCTTTGGTTTCAAGCCGGAAGCTGATTGCATCCGTATCACAGGAATCCCCACAGGATTGGCATACAATGCCGTTGAGGGAGAGACAGTCTGATTGAATAGTGGCGCGGTGTTTCCAGGCCAGGGAGGGTGCAGGCACAGGGGCTTGCAAAGCATCAGTAGTGCAAGCGTTCAGACAGTCGCCGCAGAAATCGCAACCTTCTGATTCAAAACTAATTTCAGGGTATCCGCCGGAGCTGCGGTAGAGGATATTTCCTTCACAGGACTTTATGCAGTCGTCACAACGGGTACACAACTGCACAAAGGCATCTTCATGTTGTGCCCAAGGAGGGCGCATTGGGGGACGTTGATTGCGAATTTTACCTCGCAATAACTGTCTTCGTTCTAAGTTGGTGTTCGCGTCTTGCGCTTCAAACACATTTCCTGCC
>CAYXOS010000039.1:0-19626 GCA_964467115.1 uncultured Sedimenticola sp. | reverse complement strand
TAAAACAATTTGATTGTTTTTAAGTATTTGTTTTTATAGGTTTTTGTTGAAAAAATGGCGGAGAGGCAGGGATTCGAACCCTGGATGGGCTACAAACCCATGCCGGTTTTCAAGACCGGTGCATTCAACCGCTCTGCCACCTCTCCGAAGGAGCAAAAGGATACCGGATTTTTCCGCAAAAACAAGTGTAAATTTTCATTTTTAGCGCATTCAATCGGATATATTTTGATCTGGATAAGATAAAATCCCTACAACCCCTGGATTCTTATCATTCTGCCCCATGCAACTTCAACTTCCCCAGTCACTTTCTACTCAAGACTTCCTTGATCAATATTGGCAGAAAAAACCATTGTTGATGCGCAACGCCATTCAAGACTATGATTTTGCCCTCTCGCCGGAAGAACTGGCAGGGCTTTCCTGTGAAGCCGAGGTGGAGTCCCGCATGGTATTGCAGCATGCCTCCCAAGATTGGGAACTTCGCCATGGTCCCTTCGATGAGGAGACCTTCGCCAGCCTGCCCGAAAAATCCTGGACCTTGCTGGTACAGGATGTGGACAAATACATTCCAGACATTGCCCAATTGCAACGTTTGTTTCATTTTATTCCCAGCTGGCGTTTTGATGATGTGATGATCAGTTATGCTGTCACTGGCGGTTCCGTGGGTCCTCATACAGACACCTATGATGTTTTTCTAATCCAGGCGCAAGGCAAGCGCCGTTGGCAGATTGGCAACAAGGCATCATCAGATGCACTATTGCCTGATTTACCAGTGCGTATTCTGGAAACATTTGAACCCGAGGAAAAATGGGTGCTGGAGCCAGGGGATGTACTCTATCTGCCCCCCGGCATGGCCCATTGGGGCATTGCCGAGGACGACGAGTGCATGACCTGGTCAGTGGGCTTGCGAGCACCATCCAGCGCTGAAATGCTGGGAAGTTATGCGCAATATCTGCTGGATCATATTCCCGAAGCGGAACACTATATTGACCCTGCCCTATCCCTTCAAAACAGTCCTGCCGAAATTCAGCCTGCGGCCCTTTCAAAGGTTGGTTCACTCCTGGATAACTGGCTGGACAATACGGACTTACGCCAGCGTTGGTTCGGCTGTTTTTCTACAGAAATCAAGGAACATCTTTTTATCGAAGCTCCTGAAACACCGTATTCAGATGCTGACGTACTCACTGGGCTGCAACGCGGTGCTGTGCAACGCCATCCCTTTTCCCGTTTCGCCTGGGCAAATCAGCAAAACGGTGATTTATACCTATTTGTATGCGGTGACGCTTTTGAGTTGCCTGCTGCTTGCAAAGCCGCTATCCGTCATCTGTGTGATGATCCCTCCCTGGGGCATCCGCTACAGGATGCCTGCCTGAAACACCCTGTTCTGTTACAAACCATTGTTGAGCTATGCAACCAGAATTGGCTGGAGATTTTCCATGAATGACAAGGCGTACCGTATTCGCATTGCTGTTTGGGATGATGACAGAGAAGCCTTGCGGCTGGTCAGAGAGCAGGTCTTTGTTGAAGAACAACATGTTCCCCAGGAATTGGAATGGGATGGTCTTGATGAGAAATGTCTGCATCTGCTTGCCGAGGACAGTCAAGGCAACCCCATTGGCACCGGACGCCTGTTGCCAGATGGTCATATCGGGCGCATGGCGGTGCTTGCAGAATGGCGGGGTAAACAGGTGGGTACTGCCCTGCTTCACGGCTTGATGCAGGAAGCACAACAACGTGGATATAGAGAATTGCTACTGGCTTCCCAGCTCCATGCCATGCCTTTCTATGAGAAATCCGGCTTTGTTGCCGAAGGGGATGTTTTCGATGATGCAGGCATTCCCCATCGCACTATGCGTTGGAAAATAAACTAATCCTGCCAGGATTGTTGCAGGCGCTGTCGATTCTGCATCAACCACTGCAAGCCAACCACAATGCTGGTGGAGTTTGCACGCTGAAACAATTCGGAAAATGCCGCTGCCGCAGACAGGACTTCTACCCGTATATCTTCGCCTTCCTCATCCAGCCCGTGAATACCTTGGGCTTGTCGGCTATCGACTTTACCGCAGTACAAAGAAATACGTTCACTCGCCCATCCAGGGGTGGTGAAAAATTTACCGATGAATTCCAACTGTTGCAGCTCACAACCTGTTTCTTCCATAGTTTCACGCCTGGCGACCTCTTCAAGCTGTTCCCCTTGTTCACAGTATCCACCGACAGTTTCCAACAACCAGGGATCTGAGGCGTACCCCATGGCACCTATCCGAAATTGTTCGATCAGCACCACCGCATCCTCTGCCGGATCATAGAGCAGAACCGAGACCGCATGCCGAGCTTCCACCCGTTCCCGTTGTATTTCGGCGCACAAGCCGCCCGCAAAACATTCATGTTGAAGCCGATAGCGCTTCAAACTCAGAAACCCCTGATGACAATCCTCTTCGGTCAAGACTTGATAGTGTTTGTTCATTTCTTTTCCAGACGCAAAGAAGCCCGCTATAAAGCGGGCTCCTGATCAATCTAAAAGCGGTGTTTAACTATCCAGAGACTGGTAGTAATCCATGAGGATTTTTGCCACTTCAGGACGAGAGAACTCAGGAGGAGGCGCTTCACCACGTCCCAGCATCTCACGTACTTTGGTACCTGACAGCAATACAAAGTCTTCCTTGGTGTGACCTTCTGGTGCATCACGCATCATGATAACTTTGTTCAGCTTGGTGGAATATGCCGTATGGTCAGCCATGTAGATTTCAATCTCCATCGCTCCTGCAGGCACTTCATCTTCGAAGATGGTTTGCGCATCGAAGTCGCCATAGTAATCGCCAACACCAGCGTGATCACGTCCAACGATAAAGTGGGTTGCACCCATGTTCTGACGGAAGTAAGCATGCAATACTGCTTCGCGAGGACCGGCATACAGCATGTCGAAGCCATAACCGCTGATCATTACGGTATTGGGTGGGAAATACAGTTCTGCCATCTTGCGGATCGCTGCATCACGTACTGGAGCAGGAATATCGCCCGGCTTGAGCTTGCCCAGCAGCATGTGAATGACCACGCCATCAGCGTTAACGTCTTTCATCGCCATGTGGCACAGTTCTTCGTGGGCACGGTGCATGGGATTACGTGTTTGGAAAGCTACTACGGTGTTCCAGCCATGCTCTTTGATTTCGTTACGAATTTCCACCGCAGTGCGGAAGGTATCAGGGAAATCGGTCTGGAAGTAGGAGAAGTTCAATACTTCGATAGGACCGGAAATTGCATTACGTCCTTGAGACATGAAAGCAGCAACGCCAGGATGTTCAGGATCATCAGTACGATAAACCTTGTCACGCATGGTCGCCATTTGATCATCGCTGACTTTCTCGATGTTTTCGACATCCATAATGGCAAGTACGGGATTGCCTTCCACGTTAGGATCACGCAGTGCAATGCGCTTGGCATCGCCAATGGAAGCAATGGCATCATCATCAACCAGGTTCATTACGGGAACCGGGAAAAATGAACCATCAGTAAGGATCATTTTCTCGGAAGCACCCATGGCATCTGCCACGTTCATATAACCTTTCAATGGGGTGAAATAACCACCACCGAGCATAACGGCATTACCCGCCGCTGGGGAAGTAATGATAACGGAAGGCAGGCTTTCCGCTTCTTTCATCAAAGCGCTATGCTTTTCAGAATCGTATACAAATAAAGGAAGCAGAGTATCAGAGCCAATCGGTTTGATCATGCGGCAATCTCCTGAAGTTTAGGGTGACCGAATTCACCGCCATGCCCTGATCATCGAACAGGCAAAGCGATAACGAATAAAAAATTTTTGTAAAACTAACAGATACGCACTTATTGCGCCCCTAGTTTCTCTTTATGACCACAACAATTTTTGCCATGCCGAAATTAGGGGAAAAACTGAACAGGGCAATGATTTTTGTATTTTTTTCAAAGGAATAAAGAATTATCTTTACGGTTTTACTAACCTGGAAATTTCATAAATTCACGTGATAATCGCGCAGGAGATTGCTTTCTCAAGGGATTTTCTGAAGGCGTCGCGTATCCGCGATTACGTGCAACTGAAGAAAATCTCTTGTGGAAACAAGAAACAAGCGAGGGCGCGTGTAATTTATGAATTTTTCCGACTAAAGAGAAGCGTTGATGTCCTTGAGCGCCTGCAAGGGATCTGGAGCCGCGGTCACTGGCCGTCCAATGACCAAATAGCTGGAACCCGCCTGCATGGCATCAGCCGGTGTCATGACACGCTTTTGATCATCGAGTGCCGCCGTTGCTGGACGCACGCCGGGAGTCACCAGCAGAAAATCCTTTGATGACTGCGCTCTGATGGCCGCCGCCTCCAGGGGAGAACAGACCACACCGTCCAGTCCTGAAGATTGGGTCAACGCCGCCAGTCGCATCACATTGTCACCAGGGGTTCCCTGAAAACCCACTTCATGGATGTCTTCTTCACCCAAGCTAGTGAGAATGGTGACCGCAATCAATTTGGGTTGATGAGATTTACCCGCCAGACGTTCTTTTGCCGTCTCCATCATCTTGCGTCCACCCGAGGCATGTACGTTCATCATCCATACCCCCAGGTCAGCCGCCGCATCACAAGCTGCGGCGACAGTATTGGGAATATCATGAAATTTCAGATCCAGGAATACATCAAAGCCCGCGCCAACCAGTTTTTCCACAAAGGCAGGACCGAGGCGGGTAAACAGCTCTTTTCCTACTTTGAGCCGACAAAGAGAGGGCTGCAACTGCGCCACCAGCGCCATGGCACTGTCTTGGTCAGGGAAATCCAATGCAACGATAACGGGGCTGGAACTGGCACTCATGATGATTTTTCCTCGGGTTCAGATTTACGACGAATGGTTCCCCAACTGCGACAACTGGGGCACTGCCAATGCAAGGTGTTTGCGACGAAGCCACATTTTCCACATTGATAGGCAGGACGCTCGGCAAGCAAACGTTCTACATGGGTTTTCATGCTCATCAACATCTGCTCTGCCTGCACATCCGGAGAAGAGGCATTCAACTCGATCAAACGCAGCAATCCTTTCAGGGTGGGATGCAAGTGCATTTCTTCGCCAAGAAACACTCTGGCGGCCTCTTCGCCTTCGATTTCGGTAATGATTTCTGTAATCGCCAGAGCAACGGCGACATCCATGCCATTGCCCAGAAATTTGAGCAAATAAGTTTTCAATGCTGGAAGATCAGATAAACGCCGATAACAATCCATCAAATCTGTCAGCACTTCCGGCAGATAATTTTGATCTTTGTCCACACATTGAAGCAACAAGCGTTTCGCCGCTTTGCAGTCGTGTTGCTGTATCGCCAAACGCGCTTGCATGTGCAGGGGTCGAACACCTTGTGCATCGACTGAAGCCGCTTTCTTCAGCAGTTTCCCGGCAGCGTCTTTTTGCCCTTTACGCAGTGCCTCTTCTGCCAATTCACAATAGAAGTGAGCACGTTCCAACAACAATGGGTCATTGACCAGAGACTCGAGTTCTTCCGCTGTTTTGAGGCAGGACTCCCAGTCTTTTTCCTGTTGATAAACCACCAGCAGGTTTTGCAGTGCTTTGCGCACATGCAGTTTCATTTCCTTGAGTTCGAGAAACAGGTTTTCAGCACGGTCATACAAACCCGCACGCAGGTAATCCATGCCCAGTTCCAACAGCGCCTGAGCACGCAAATCAGGTTCCAGCGCAGGGCGGGCAATCAGGTTTTGATGAATGCGGATCGCACGTTCAACCTCCCCTCGGCGGCGAAACAGACTACCCAATGCAAGATGGGTTTCAACAGTTTCACTATCGACTTCCAGCAATTGCACAAAGACATCGATGGCTTTGTCCGGTTCTTCATTGAGCAGGTAGTTCAAGCCACGGAAATAGGCGGGAGTGGTCAAACGATCGGCTTCTTCACAACCCCTGGCAACACTACGCTTTGCTGCCCACCATCCAGAGGCGGCAGCAACAGGCAGTAATATCCAGAGAAATTCGACCATGATTTATCTGTCCTTCACCGGAATGGTGCGCAGATTTTTCACTTCTTCACTCGCCAACTTTGCCTGACGGCTGAGGCGACGATTTTCCCGCCGAACCTTTGCCATCAATAACAGGCTGCTGAACACACCCAGCACAGCGCCGAGACCGATCACAACCAGCACCAGCAACCCCAGAGGCAAGTCCATCTGATAATAATAAAAATTCACCGCGACAGGTTCAGGGTTGATCGAGGCAAACCCGGCACCTAGCAGGGCTACGCCCAACAACAGAATAAATTTGATCAGGTTTAGCAACCCGAACCTCCCGCATGATGAATATATCGCCCTATCATAGCCTATGAGCTGGGGTGTTAGTAGAGGGCGATGTGCAATCCCCTTAACAGGATGTTTTTCAACAACCTGTTAACGCAGACCCAAAATATCCTGCATATCAAACAGCCCATGGGATTTATCTTGCAACCACAATACAGCACGGGTAGAACCATTGGCATAGGTCATGCGACTGGAGGATTTTACCGCGATTTCCACACGCTCCCCTTCAGTAGCAAACCATACGGTATGCTCGCCAACGACATCGCCAGCACGGATGGTTTCAAAACCGATGGTCTTGCGATCACGCTCGCCCGTCACGCCCTGACGACCATATACCGCTACTTCATTCAGGTCTCGACCCAAGGCATCAGCAACCACTTCGCCCATGCGAATAGCTGTACCTGAAGGCGCATCCACCTTGTGGCGGTGGTGTGCCTCAATGATTTCCACATCCGCATCGTCGCCCATGACCCGGGCTGCAATGTCGAGTAGCTTGAAGCACAAATTGACACCCACGCTCATGTTAGGGGCAAACACCACCGCTATATCCTTGGCGGCATCCGCAATCTGCTGCTTTTGTTCTGGGTCGAACCCCGTGGTGCCTATAATCAGTTGTTTACCATGTTCACGACAGATTGCCAGATGCTGCATGCTGGCTTGAGGGCGGGAAAAATCAATCACGGCGTCAAAATCACCAACCGCATTTTCCAGTTCAGCAGTAATAGTCACACCCAGCTTGCCAACGCCTGCCACTTCTCCTGCATCTGCACCCAGCAAAGAAGATTCGGCATACTCAGTTGCTACGCTAAGTTCCATTCCATCTGTTTCACTAACGGCTTGAACCAGTGCTTTCCCCATTCTGCCAGCCGCGCCAACTACTGCTACTCTAATCATGATTTATACTCCGCAACCTGTTCAGAAGCCCATTTCTTTGAAAAAGCTTTTCACGCCGTCAAGCCAGGAGCTGGCGTTCGGGCTGTGTTTGCGCCCTCCCCCTTGCAGGGATTCGTCCAGTTTTTCCAACAAATCCTTTTGTTCATCGCTGAGATTTACCGGCGTTTCCACCACGACTTTGCACAGCAAATCACCCACGGCACCGCCACGCACCGGCTTGATGCCTTTGCCACGAATACGGAACAGCTTGCCGGTCTGGGTTCCTCCCGGCACTTTCAGGCTGACCTTGCCTTCAAGGGTCGGAACTTCCAATTCACCACCTAAGGCAGCGGTGGTGAAAGGAATCGGAACTTCGCAATAGAGATTGGCATCATCACGTTCAAAAATAGGGTGTTGTTTGACATGAATCTGTACATACAGATCACCCGCAGGCCCACCATTTTCACCCGCCTCTCCTTCGCCAGCCAAGCGAATTCTGTCCCCGGTATCCACACCTGCGGGCACTTTAACCGAAAGGGTTTTATGTTTCTGGATACGTCCCTGACCATGACAGGCGGAACAAGGATTATCAATTTTCACCCCGCGACCATGACAGGTTGGACAAGTCTGCTGGGCAATAAAGAACCCCTGTTGCATACGCACCTGACCACTGCCACCGCAAGTGTCACAAGTACTGGGCGAACTGCCTTTCTTGGCACCACTGCCCCCGCAGACATCACAGCTTACCTGGGTTGGAATACGAATCTTGACCGTAGTGCCCTTGACGGCATCTTCCAGTGACAGTTCAAGGTTGTATCCCATGTCAGCACCACGCTGATGCCGATGGCCTCCACGTCCGCCACCGCCAAAGATGTCCCCGAATACATCGCCAAAAATATCGCTGAAGTTACCACCGCCAAAACCACCGGCACCGGCACCACCGCCAACAGAATTATCCACGCCGGCATGCCCGAATTGATCATAAGCAGCACGCTTCTGATCATCCGAGAGTACCTCGTATGCCAGTTTGCATTCCTTGAACTTTACTTCAGCCTCTTCATCACCCTTGTTGCGATCAGGGTGATGTTTCATCGCCAGTTTGCGATAAGCCTTCTTGATTTCTACACTGGTCGCGGTACGGCTAACGCCCAGTACTTCATAATAATCACGTTTGGACATGATTCATCCGGTCTTGTTGGTTGTGGTGTGCTGATCTATTCAGCTAAAACGTAAAAATCCGGAAGCGGCATTTGCCACTTCCGGTTTTCTTTACTCGAGCAAATTCAGCCCTTATTTCTTGTCATCAACTTCTTCAAACTCAGCATCGACGACATCGTCATCTGCATTGGAAGCCTGACCAGCACCCGCATCTGCCTGGGCACCTGCTCCCGCAGCAGCAGCGGCTGCAGCATCATCACCCTGATACATACGCTCTGCCATTTTGCCTGAGGCTTCAGCCAAGGCTTTGGTTTTGGCTTCGATAGCAGATTTGCTATCGCCTTTCATTGCCTCTTCGAGTTCTTTCATCAAGCTCTCGATGTTGGCACGCTCGGCGCCATCAACCTTGTCACCCAGATCTTCCAGGGACTTCTTGGTTGCATGCAACATGGCATCTGCCTGGTTACGCGCTTCCACCATCTCATGGAACTTCTTGTCTTCATCTGCATGAGCTTCGGCATCCTTGACCATTTTATCGATCTCTTCATCGCTCAAGCCTGAGGAGGCGGTGATCTTGATGCTTTGCTCTTTACCCGTTGCCTTGTCTTTCGCAGACACATTCAAAATACCGTTGGCGTCAATATCGAAGGTTACTTCGATCTGTGGCACGCCGCGAGGTGCAGGTGGAATGTCTGTCAGATCAAAGCGTCCCAAAGACTTGTTGGCTGATGCCATTTCCCGCTCACCTTGCAGCACATGTACTGTCACTGCCGCCTGGTTGTCGTCCGCAGTCGAGAACACCTGTGATGCCGTGGTTGGGATAGTGGTGTTCTTGTCGATGAGCTTGGTCATCACGCCACCCATGGTCTCGATACCCAGAGACAAGGGGGTTACGTCCAGCAACAACACGTCTTTTACATCACCAGAGAGTACACCACCCTGGATTGCCGCGCCGATAGCCACTGCTTCGTCGGGGTTGATATCCTTGCGAGGTGCTTTGCCGAAGAACTTTTCTACGGTGTCCTGCACCTTGGGCATACGGGTTTGTCCGCCGACCAGAATCACGTCATCAATGTCAGATGCAGACAATCCGGCATCTGCCAGGGCTACTTTACAAGGCTCGATGGTTTTCTCGACCAGTTCTTCCACCAGAGATTCCAGCTTGGAACGGGTAAGCTTGATGTTCATGTGCTTGGGCCCGCTGGCATCTGCTGTGATGTAAGGCAGATTGATGTCTGTCTGCTGGGAGGAAGACAGCTCGATCTTCGCCTTCTCTGCTGCTTCTTTGAGACGCTGCAAAGCCAAGGGATCATTGCGCAGATCAACGCCCTGCTCGTTCTTGAACGAATCCACCAGGAAATCTATGACGCGCATGTCGAAGTCTTCGCCACCGAGGAAGGTGTCACCATTGGTAGACAACACTTCAAACTGATGCTCGCCATCGACTTCAGCAATTTCGATAATGGAAACGTCAAAGGTACCGCCACCCAGGTCATAAACAGCCAGGGTCTTGTCACCACCGCTTTTGTCCATACCATAGGCAAGCGCCGCTGCCGTAGGTTCGTTGATGATACGCTTTACATCCAGACCCGCGATACGACCTGCATCCTTGGTTGCCTGACGCTGGGAATCGTTGAAGTAGGCAGGGACGGTGATAACCGCTTCTGTCACTTCTTCGCCCAGGTAATCTTCGGCGGTCTTTTTCATCTTCTGCAGGATTTTGGCGGATACTTCAGGTGGCGCCATTTTGTTGCTGTTGGCTTCCACCCAGGCATCGCCATTGTCTGCCTTGACGATGTTGTACGGCACCATTTCGATATCGCGCTGCACCACTTCGTCTTCAAATTTACGTCCAATCAGACGTTTGATGGCGAACAAGGTGTTGTGAGGATTGGTCACTGCCTGGCGCTTCGCAGATTGCCCTACCAGCACTTCCCCTTCCTGGGTAAAAGCGACCACAGAAGGCGTGGTACGATCACCCTCTGCGTTTTCAATAACTTTTGGCTGGTCGCCCTCCATGACGGCGACACAGGAATTGGTGGTACCCAAATCAATGCCAATAATTCTGCCCATTTGTATTTCTCCGTTAAAAATTCGTTGTTTACAGTTCTAAATCGTTACTGCTTACCCAGATGGGGGCAATGTTTATTTTTTCAAGAGTTTCCCTGAGAAACCATCACCATGGCAGGTCGCACCAGGCGACCATTCAGGCTATACCCCTTCTGCACCACATTGACCACGGTGTTGGGGGGGACATCATCAGAGGGAACCATGCTCATGGCTTGATGCAATTCGGGATTGAATGCTTCACCTTCCGGATTGATCTGTTCCACACCAAATTTTCCCATGGCATCTGACAGCATTTTCAGGGTGAGTTCAGTGCCTTCGAGGAGTTTTTCCACATCATGGTTTTCTTTGGCAGCGTTGAACCCCAGTTCCAGGCTGTCTCTAACGCCAAGCAACTCGGAAACAAATTTCTCCAGACCATATTTGTGGGCATTTTCCAACTCACGCTGATGGCGTTTTTTCAGGTTGTCCATTTCCGCACGAGTACGCACCACCTGATCCCAGTGCTCGTCAGCCTTGCTACGCGCATCTTCCAGCAATCGCCCCAGTTTTTCTGGAGAAACCTCCTCCTGATTACCGCCATGTTCAGATTCAGGCGCTTCATTCAGCTCCTGGTCAATCTGTTCCTGCTCTTTGTCCAATGTTATTTCCTCTTGCCAACAAATTACGATCAAACAAGCTTTTGCCCGGATAAATCAGGCAAAAGACATCAAATATAGGGGGATATGGGGGTCGTTCAGACCGTTTTCAAGGCGGCGCCCAACATTTTTGCGGTCAAATCCACAATGGGGATGACCCGGTCATAGGCCATACGTGTGGGGCCGATAACACCAAGCACACCCACCACGGTATTATCCATCTCATAGGGTGCGGTAACGACACTGCATTTGTCCAGGGGACCGTAACCGGATTCTTCACCAATAAACAGTTGCACGCCCTCCGCCTGGCTGCAGCGATCCAGCAGGTGCAGAATCTCCTGTTTCTCGGAGAAGGCGTCGAACATCATCTTGATCCGGTCCAGTTGCGCCAGCTCGTCAAAATCCATCAAATTGGTTTGCCCGGAGACGATGTAATCCTGCGCTTGTTCTTCATCTTCATCCTGCAATGCCTTGTCAGCAATGGTCAGGGCTTCGCGCATGAGTTTATCCATATTCTGCTGATGGGCTTCCATTTCCCGAATGATGCGGCTCTTGATCGCCTCCAGCTCCATACCACTATAATGGTCATTGATGATACGGCTCGCCTGTTCCAGTTCAGCCCGGGAAAACAAGCGCGAAGTTTCTACAATGCGATTGAGAACCTCTCCCTGGTTGGTCACCATGATCGCCAGTACCCGCATATCCGACAAATGCACGAACTGCAGTTCGCGGATAATCACCTGATCCGGTCGCGGCATCATCACTACCCCTGCCATATGGGTCAGCCCGGACAGAAATCTCGATGCCGTTGCCACCAGGTTTTGGGGTGCGTCCTTTTCACCCAGCTCACCCTGAAGACGCTGGATGGATTGCTGATCGACAGGCTGCAGGGATATCAGGGTATCCACAAACATCCGGTATCCATTCACCGTGGGAACCCGCCCCGCAGAAGTATGAGGCGAGGTAATCAAGCCCTGATCTTCAAGATCAGCCATGACATTGCGGATGGTGGCAGGACTCAATTCCATGCCTGCATCTTTTGCCAGGGTGCGCGAACCCACGGGCTGTCCTTCCCGAATATAGCGTTCAATCAACACTTTTAAAAAGTGTTGGGCGCGGTCATTGATGGATTCTGTGTTTCGCATATCCTGCCATGTAGCCAATTTTATGGGTGAATTATATCGCCAACTGCACTGCCTCTTTCATTTTTTCTGATGAATGTTATCTTGTACCCTGTTTTCAGCTATTTTCGCCAACAGTGCATTGTCCGATTTCAACTCCAAATTTCAACACATAGGCCTGATTGCCAAACCAGGAGATAACAGTCTGGCGCCGGTTCTGGATGAACTGCGGCGCTTCCTTATTAATATGGGGCTGAATGTCTATCTTGCAAGAAGTGCCGCCCTGGCATTGGATCTGCAGGACTACCTTCCTTCCAAAGCTGCCCTGGCAAAAACCTGTGATTTGACCATCGTCGTCGGTGGCGATGGCACTTTTCTCAACGCTGCCCGGGAAATGGCAGAAGAGAATACCCCTTTGGTCGGGGTCAATCTGGGACGCCTCGGGTTTCTGGTGGATATCTCACCCACCAAAATGCTGGGGGCGCTCACCGCCATCCTGCAAGGTGATTACATCGAAGACCAACGATTCCTGCTCGAAGCCCGCATTGGCAAACAACAACGGCAACTGGCATTGAACGATGTGGTCTTGCACAAATGGAACACAGCGCGAATGATCGAGTTCGAAACCCGCATCAACGGTCAATTTGTCGATTCACAGCGTTCCGATGGCATTATTGTGTCTACTCCCACGGGTTCAACCGCCTATGCGCTGTCCGGTGGTGGCCCACTACTGGAGCCCAGTCTGGATGCCATCTCACTGGTTCCAATCTGTCCACATCGATTAGGAAACCGCCCCATTGTGGTACATGGCGAGAGCGAAATCTGCATCGAAACCAGCGGACGCACCAATCCCAAACATGTACGTGTCACTTGTGACGGTCAGTCCAGCCTGACCCTGGAAAAAAACGACAAACTGAGTATCCGTAAATACCCCAAACCCATCCGCCTGTTTCATCCCGTCAATTACGATCATTTCGATCTATTGCGCGCCAAACTCGGTTGGGGCGGACACCCCTGAGCATGCCCATGTTGCAACATATTCAAGTCAAGAATTTGGTCATTGTGCGCGATCTCTCCCTGACATTCGCGCCTGGCATGACCGCCCTTACCGGCGAAACCGGTGCAGGAAAGTCCATACTCATCGACGCCTTGGGGCTGATATTGGGCAACAAGCCTGACAAAAGCATGATCCGCAATGGTAGCGATCAGGCGGAAATCAGCGCCGAATTTGATCTCAGCCATTCATCACAAGTCACCCAATGGCTGCAACAGAACGCTTTGGACAGCGAAGACGAGTGCATTGTCCGCCGTATTCTGGTGCGCCAGGGGCGATCCCGGGCTTTTGTCAATAATCGCCCCGTGCCTGCCGCATTGCTCACCGAGCTTGGCAATAAACTGGTGAGTATCCACGGTCAGCACGAGCATCAGCTGCTGATGAAGGTCAGCGCCCAGAGAGAGCTGCTGGACGCATACGCCAACCATCAAGATCTGCTCGACCGTACCCGCGACAGTTTTCGTGAATATCGACTGAAACAGCAACAGTTGCAGGAACTGCAGCGACAGTCCCTGGATCGAGCACAGCGTATGGACTATCTTCAGTTCCAGATCAGCGAATTGAAGCAATTACAACTTCAGCCGGGAGAATTGGAGGAGCTGGCGAACAAGCAGAAACGCCTGGCTCATGCAGAACAATTAGGTAGCGATTTATCCGACTTGATCCAGCTACTGCAAAATGATGCCCAAGGCATACAAAGCCAACTTTCCCATGCCTGTGTACAAGTTGAAAAACTTACCCCTCTGGACGAACAATTACTTCCCGCAGCCGAGCTGCTGGACAGTGCCAGAATTCAGGTGGAAGAAGCCCTGACAACCCTGCAAGACAGCGCCAGTCAAATCGAGCTCAACCCTCAACTATTGCAACAAATCGATGCGCGTCTGGGTGATATACATGAATTGGCGCGCAAGCATCGTGTTTCACCATCAGAACTGACACCATTGCTGAACAAACTACTTCAAGAACTGCAAGACCTGGAAAACGCCGACATCACCCTGGCACAATTGGAACAGGACGTCAGGGTACTGGCAAAACGAAGCATGGAAAGCGCCCGATCACTCTCTGCAAGTCGTATCAAGGCGGCAGAAAAATTGCAGAAAAACCTGTCGAAAAGCATGCAGGAGCTGGGGTTGAAAGGTGGTCGTTTTGCCGTAGAGATCACGGCACTGGATGAAACCCGGGTCACTGCCAATGGCATGGATAAAATTACATTCATGGTCAGCACCAATCCCGGGCAACCCCTGGCTCCCCTGGCAAAAGTGGCCTCTGGGGGCGAACTGTCACGTATCAGTCTGGCAATTCAGGTGGCAACCTCAAACTGCAGTCAGATTCCCACCCTGATCTTCGATGAAGTCGATGTTGGAATTGGTGGCGCCATTGCAGAAACCGTCGGCAAGTTGCTAAAAAAGCTTGGCGCCAGCAATCAGGTACTCTGTGTCACCCATTTACCCCAGGTTGCATCCCAGGCAAACCAGCATATGCAGGTGAAGAAGAAAACGGACGGAAAAACCACAGAAACCCGCATTGTTCCCCTTGACGACAAACAGCGAGTCGAAGAAATTGCCCGCATGCTCGGTGGTAGCAACATCACCCGCCAAACCCTTGCCCATGCCCGAGAGATGATCAGCAGCAAATAAGCCGGCAATCGTTCAGGAAAGCGGAAGCAGATTATTCAACAGGCTTATTTTGGACGATTGGGACAATCCTGCTTATTGCATTCGCCGTATAGGACCAGGGAGTGGTCGATAATCTTGAATCCATTTTTGTCAGCGATTCGTGACTGGCATTTTTCAATGGTCTCATCCATGAATTCCTCAACCTTGCCACAGGTGGTACAAACGATATGATCGTGGTGTTCGCCACGATTCAATTCGAAAACTGCCTGCCCTCCTTCAAAATGATGGCGCTCTGCCAAACCTGCGGTTTCAAACTGAGTCAAAACACGGTAAACGGTTGCCAGCCCGATTTCTTCATCTCTTGCCAACAATTCTTTGTAGACATCTTCTGCGCTCATATGCCGCAACGAATTCTCTTCAAGAATTTCCAGGATCTTTACTCTGGGCAGGGTTACTTTCAGGCCTGCTTTACGAATCGTCTGCTGATCCATAGTTTTCGTTCTCCAATTCGGATGCCACCAGAGGCGGAATCCGTTATCATGTGCGACTGAATATACTTTTATGGTCTACACGGGATGCCAATGCGTAAGCTTCTCATTTCTGTTGCTATCAGTGCAAGTCTCAGTGGCTGCAGCAGCATTGATATTGATAAAGACACCTGGGACGTGTTTGGCAATGCCATTCCCAACTCTCTGGAAAAATTGCCGTTTGTCTATCGCCCGCAGATCATCCAGGGAAATCTGATCACCCAGGATAATGTCAACCAACTTCAACCGGGCATGCATAAGAAGCAAGTACAGTTGATTATGGGGACAGCCCTGATTCAGGATATTTTCCATGACAACCGTTGGGACTATTACTATGGCATGGGTATTGGGCACATCGAATTGGAAAAACACCTGACCCTGTATTTCGAGGACGGTAAGCTGGCACGCATTGTCGGTGATTATCAGCCACTCCCCCCAATCAAAGGCGAAGGCCTGCCCGAAGACCCGAAAACCATCATCCCGGTACCCGACTGGCAGCCCCCCAACAAGACATTGTTTGAAGAAGTCATGAATGTGGTTGGCCTGGAAAGTGATGACAAAGAAAAGCTCAACCACGCCGTCAAAGAAAAAACCCAGCAAACTAAATCACATGAATCCACTGAAGCTCATGGACATTGAGCACAACTGTTGAAGCACCCTCTTCCAAGCCCGGAAAAGGCGTAACCCGGAAATTTAATAAATTCACGTGATGATCACGCAGGAGATTGTTTTAACAAGGGTTTTCTTAATGCGTCGCGTATCCGCGATTACATGCAACTGAAGAAAATCTCTTGTGGAAACAAGAAACAAGCGAGGGCGCGTGTAATTTATGAATTTTCCGGGTTAATAACAATCAGCCTGGTCTGATAAAACTATCTCGGTAATACGCCAATTCTGCGATTGAATCTCGAATATCATCCATGGCAAGGTGTGATCCTTGCTTGGTAAAACCATCTGATAATTGGGGTGACCAGCGTTTTACCAGCTCTTTGAGCGAGCTTACATCCAGGTTTCGATAGTGAAAAAACTGTTCCAGTTCTGGCATCAATCGCGCTAAAAACCGCCTGTCCTGGCAAATGCTGTTGCCACACATGGGTGAACTACCCGCTTCAACCCATTCACGCAAAAACTCCAGGGTTTCAGCCTCCGCCATGGCTGCGTCATATTTGCTGCTCTTTACCCGCGCTACCAATCCTGATTCGCCATGTTGGCGTGTATTCCATTCATCCATTCCAGCCAACACCTCGTCAGGCTGGTGTATTGCCAGTTCAGGGCCTTCTGCCAACACATTCAAGTCACTATCCGTCACAATGGTGGCAATCTCGATAATCCAGTCATTGTCCGTATCCAATCCGGTCATTTCCAGATCAATCCATATCAAGTTTTCTGCAGAAATAGGCATATTGGTTCTCAACAGCTAAAATATTAAGTGCATTTTACGACATACAAAGAAAGGATTGCGTAAAATGTGTCCCCCTTTCCACGAAACTGTTGAGTACATGAATAAATTTACCTGGATTTTCCTGTTTGCATTATGTAGCGGTTTTCTCTTGGAACTGTGGCTGACTTGGCGACAAGCGCATTCAGTACGCAAGCATAAAAATCAAGTACCTGCTGTTTTCGCGAAGAAGATATCACTTCCCTTGCATCAAAAAGCCGCCAGCTACAGCTTGAAAAACATCCAGCTTGAAGTTGTCAGCCTGGTTATCGGGGTAGCAATACTCCTGGCGTTTACTCTGGGGGGAGGCTTGAACTGGTTTTTGAACCTGTGGCAGTCCACCGGACTTTCCCCACTTTGGCAGGGTACAGGGCTGCTGATTTCCATTCTGGCAATATCCACCTTGTTGGAATTTCCCATCGGTGCATGGAAAACATTCGTGATCGAAGAAAAGTTTGGCTTCAACCGCACCACCCCAATACGCTTCTTTGCAGATCAGCTATTGCAGTTACTGCTGATGCTGGTCATCACTACACCCTTGGTCGCCTGTGTGTTGTGGTTGATGAATTCCGCCGGAAACAATTGGTGGTTCTGGGCATGGCTGGTGTGGATGGCTTTCATGTTGTTTTTTACCTGGGCATACCCAAGCATCATCGCCCCTATGTTCAATAAATTCAGTCCTTTGGAAGATCTCGAACTCAAACAACGGTTGGAAAATTTATTACAGCGCTGCGGCTTCAACAGCAACGGCATGTTTGTCATGGACGGTTCCAAACGATCAAGTCATGGTAACGCCTATTTCAGCGGCTTTGGAAAAAACAAACGTATTGTTTTCTTCGATACTCTGCTCAGTAATTTGGAACCCGATGAGATCGAGGCGGTACTTGCCCATGAACTCGGGCACTTCAAACGGCACCATGTACTGAAAATGATGTTTTCCATGGCAACAATTTCTATACTCGGGCTGGCATTGCTGGGATGGCTCTCTCAGCAACCCTGGTTCTTTTCAGGGCTGGGGGCGCAATCTCAGGGCAACGCCATGGCACTGGCGCTTTTTCTGTTGGTCATCCCCACTTTTACCACCTTCTTCACTCCCTTCTTTTCTGCGATCTCGCGTAAACATGAGTTCGAAGCAGATGACTACGCTGCCCGACATTCCAGCGCCAAGGCATTGATCAGTGGACTGGTAAAAATGTATCGGGACAATGCCAGCACCTTAACGCCCGACCCCTTGTATTCCGCTTTTCACCATAGCCACCCTCCTGCTACCGTGCGAATTTCGCATTTATCCTCTACACTCAAGTAACTTGATACTGACAGGTGATACCAGATGATACGTTCATTGACCATTTCCATGCTGATTTTCGTTGCTGGCACGACAGCAAATGCGGCTCAAGACTTCCAGGCAAAAACATTCCACCAAACAAACTGCACTGGCTGCCATGACAGCAGTGTCTACACCCGGGACAAGCACCGCGTCAAATCCTTGCCACAGCTGGAATCACAGGTACGCATGTGTGATAGCAACCTCGGCAAGAAGTTGTTTGATGACGATATTCTTTCCCTCACCCACTACTTGAACGACAGCTACTATCACTTTGACAAATAACAATCCCTGATGGCTCAACGACGGCTTACCAACAAGCAGCGTCAACGCATTGCCAAATTGCAGGAAGATCGGCGCAAACGTCTTTCAGAACGCGTAGATAAGGCATTGCTAGCCACACAGGACAGCGACACACGCAAAGGTCATGTCATCAGCCGTCATGGTCAGCATTTGCTGGTTCAGGATGAACAAGGGATTAAACACCATTGTCTGTTTCGGCAAAACCTTGGGGAAATCGTCTGTGGTGACCGGGTACTGTGGCAACCCGCCAGTGACGATCAAGGTGTGGTGGTATCTCTGTTACCCAGAGATACCGTTCTATCCCGCCCCGATTACAGCGGTAGAGACAAACCCCTGGCCGCCAACATAACCCAGTTGATTGTTGTGCTGGCACCCAAGCCCTCTCCCACCGGCTATCTGACCGATCAATACCTGGTGGCAGCAGAGTTAATCGGTGTAAAAGCATTGATAACACTAAATAAAGCAGACTTACTCGATGCCCAGCAATGGCAGGAATTCGAGCAACAGTTTCGGTATTACCAGGATATCGGCTACCCTATGGTTGGCGTTAGCGCCCGCCAAGAGCATGGACTGGAACCACTGATGGAGCATCTGAAAGGCAATACCAGCATTCTGGTGGGTCAATCTGGCGTGGGTAAGTCTTCTTTAATCAATGCGTTGATTCCTCATCACGATGAAACCATCGGAGAATTGTCCGAAGCCAGTGGTCTGGGACGCCACACCACGTCTGTGGCCACATTACATTTTCTACACAACGGTGGAGAAATCATTGATTCCCCCGGTGTACGCAGTTTCCGTCTTGGGCAAATCACCCGCCAACAGCTGGAAACCGGCTTTAGCGAATTTTCCCCTTATCTTGGCAAGTGCCAATTCAGCAACTGCACCCATCGAAGTGAACCTGGGTGTGCATTAAAAGAAGCGGTGAATAGTGGAGATATTCACCCAGACCGATTAAAGAATTTCTTGCATATGGCCGAGCAACTGGGGAAAATACGCTAGCCTATCGTCCCATATTTGCCCTGGATAGAGGAAACACCAAAAAATTCAGGAGCTCATCTGCCTGTGCATGACCTCCAGGGATGGAGGGAATGCTGGAAATGCCAGGAGCATTTCCAGTGCCCTGCGCCCGCGGCATACGACCGCCATAGATGGAGGACGTAGAGCGAAGCAGGAGCCGAGGAGCGTTTTCTGCCCGTACATCCT
>CAYXOS010000038.1:0-19652 GCA_964467115.1 uncultured Sedimenticola sp. | reverse complement strand
GGTCAGAGTCAAATCACGCCAAATGGTTGGTTTTACTATACCTCTGCTTGATTTGATTCTGACCCCTCTCAAGAGTGACAGGTCAAACATCCTGCTAAAACTTGAAGTTGTAGGAATAATTGACCTGATTTGTCACCGAAGCCTTTTTTTCCCTGGACTGAGTGCCATGTTGCAGAAGAACGTATTCATCCAGCACATCAGCACCAAGACTGTGTCTGGATACAAGGATAGACAGACAATGCATCACCAAATCGTAGGATCTGTAGACATGCTCAATGGGTGTAGCGGCCAATCCAGGCGGATATGAACATGGTCAGGATGACACTGGCGGCAAAGGCATACAAACCATATTCGACCTGAGCCTGCGCCAGAGCGCCCAGTTTTACCGTCACGACCAACAATGCCACTACGAACACATCCAGCATGGACCATTTGCTGTAGGTGGCCAGCCATTTGATATGACGTTGATGAAAATTACTGCCACTGTCTTCAAAATTCCAGATGAAAAACAACAACAGGAGTTTGATAACTGGAAATACCAGACTGAAGCCGCCAAGCAGAATAGCGAGGCTCTTCTCTTCTCCCTGCCAAAGCTGTGAAATGGCAGAAAGCAGGCTGACGGTATTGTCAAAAAAATAGAACTTTTCCACACTGACCAGAGGAAGTTTTAGACCCAACGCCAACAACCCGGCTGCCAACAATAGCAGCATATTCACCAATACCCCGGTCAGGGGATGCCTGGCAGCGTAGCTGTTTCTAAAACCTAACCCGGAAATTACTCCAGACCGCTGAGTATTCTTAATAACCATATGAATTACAACTGCTTACAAGAATATTAGCAAAACTGGAAGTGTTACCGGGTCTCACTCTTTGGTTTTTCCGGGCTAGCGTAGCCATTCAGGTCTTTTCCAAATAAAAGGGATGGCATCTGTTTTGCTATCACACAGGCAGTAGTCCGCAATGGCAATCAACTTGTCCTCGCGGTAAATCAGTGGCAGGCGCGAACGCACCCAGGGAGGAATGGCATAGTCCTGACACAAGCGCTTGAAGCTGCGGCTGTTGTTGCTTTTTCCTGGTCGGCATTTCAAGCCTTGGGTACGAAACAGTATCCGCAAAGGCTGATCATCATCCCAATCAGCCTCCGGTTTCAAACTCAGATAACCCAGTTCCCCCGGCAATTCCAAAGATGATTTCACATCCCATTCCAATTGCAGATCTTGTTGCGGGGCATCCATCAATGTCGGCATCAAATACAGATGGCTGCGGTAGCGTCGGATTTCACCACTATCCCAGGTCAACAAGGGGCTACCCGTCTGCTGGGCTTTCATCACTTCAGAAAGAACACGTTCAATAATCTGATGTCCGGGCACAGGCAAACCCTGATGACGTATCCAGTACCGCAACAGGTTTTTCTGCCGTTGGGGAGACAATACTTCCAAGCCGGAAATCAGCAATCGCCAGGGTCTTCCGGCATCACTGAGTAGCGCCAGATCAGATGTACCCACTTCCCGCATCAAATGAGCGGCCTCGGCACAATGTCGCGCCGAGCGCCCGGTGGTACTGATCAGGCCTGGCCATTGATCTTTCAACAAGGGAACAACTTTATGCCGAAGGAAATTACGACGAATATGCAAACGCTGATTGCTGGGGTCTTCCTGCCATTGCAGTTGCTGCTGCTGCGCCCAGGAAAAAAGCTCTTCACGACTGGATTCCAGTAAAGGACGCATCAGCCAACCGGCTTCCCAGGAACGACTTAGGGGCATGGATGCCAATCCGGAAACACCTGCACCACGCAATAGCTGCAACAACAAGGTCTCCACCTGGTCATCGCCATGATGGGCGGTCAATAAGGCTTCATTTGCTTCCATTCTGCCTGCAATCGCCGCATATCGTGCATCCCTCGCCTGGGCTTCCAGGCTTTCACCCGCAGCGGGTCTGAGGCTCAATTGCAGGTGGGCAAAGGGAATATCCAGTTGGGCACAGGTTTCGCGGCAAAATTGTTCCCATTTCAACGCTTTGGTTTGCAAACCGTGGTTGATATGGATCGCCTGCAAGGGAATGTTCAATTCGGTACGGATCTGTGCCAAAGCATGCAATAGCACGCAGGAATCCATGCCGCCACTAAACGCCACCCAATATTTTTTTGGCGCAGGAAGCGCTTGTAGCGTGTGCAGCAACATTTGTGGAGAAAATGCCATATCAGCAGCTCCAACATGCGGGACAAACCCCGCGTTACAGTCCCCCTGTCTTAATCCAGCTTACACAGGAATTAATATTTACTCGCTGAACACGCCATAAGACATCAGACGTTGGTAGCGCTCATCCAGCAAAGTGTGGTGAGATTGACCCTGGAGTTGATCCAGTGAGGCAATCAGTGATTGCTTGAGGTTTGCTGCCATCACATCCGGATTGCGGTGGGCACCGCCCAGGGGTTCAGGCACGATGTCATCGATCAATGCCAGTTCCTTGAGCTTGTCGGAGGTGATCGCCATGGCTTCGGCTGCCTGGGAGGCTTTGTCTGCGCTTTTCCACAAAATGGAGGCACAACCTTCCGGCGAGATAACCGAGTAGGTCGAATACTGCAACATCATCAACTTGTCCGCCACGCCAATCGCCAACGCACCACCAGATCCCCCCTCACCGATGACAGTGGCAATAATTGGCGTGCGCAATCCGGCCATTTCCCGCAGGTTTCTGGCAATGGCTTCACTTTGACCCCGCTCTTCTGCATCGATGCCAGGATAAGCACCTGGTGTATCGATGAAAGTCAGAATCGGCAGTTTGAAGCGCTCGGCAGTTTCCATCATGCGCAACGCTTTGCGATAACCTTCTGGTCTTGGCATACCAAAGTTGCGCTTGAGTTTTTCTTTTGTATCCCTTCCTTTTTGATGCCCGATAATCATCACTGGACGTCCATCGATGCGCCCGATACCTGAAACGATAGATGGGTCATCAGCAAAGGAGCGATCACCATGCAGACCTTCGAAGTCATCAACGATGCGTTCGATATAATCCAGGGTATAGGGTCGAAGGGGATGTCGAGCCAGCTGGGAAATCTGCCAGGGATTCAGCGCAGAAAACAGCGATTCAGTCAGCTTCCGGCTTTTTTCTTCCAGACGTTCGATTTCTTCTTGAATGTTGATTTCGGCATCATCACCCAGCAGGCGCAATTCACCGATTTTGGCTTCAAGTTCAGCAATAGGTTGTTCAAATTCGAGGAAATTGAGATCCATAGAGGCAACTCACTGATTACAGATGTTGCCTATCATACCCCAATTGCCATGGAATCATTAACTGAATTACTGCCGTAATGCAGTTGCACCGCATTTTCACCCAGTAATTGACGCAGACGCAGTATCAATTCATCCCTGGGTGAAATATGCCATTGTGCTCCCAAACGAATCAACGCGGATACATCCTGTCGTTGATAACGCACACAGACCGGAACCTCTCCTCCCTTGAAATCCGATAACAGTTCCAGTAGTTGATTGCGCACATCCAGAGATGTCCATTTGTTGCTGCGAATGAGTTTTTCCGTCAGCAGCAGGTCCAACATGGTCAAGCGTTGCTCGCGGAAAGCCTCGATGCCACTGACCTCATCCGCACGCAACCCCAGCCCACCACGGTATTCGTCATGAACCAGCTTGCCCTGCACCACCAATACCTTATCCACGATCAGCAATTCCTGACAACATTCATAGGCGTCGCTGAACAAGGTCAATTCTATTCGTCCGGTCTTGTCATCCAGCAATACCGTCGCCATCATGCTGCCTTTCTGGGTAGTGCGCTTGTTGACTGCCATGACCAGTCCGGCAACGGTCACGTCTTTTCCCCGTCCATAGCCTTTCTGATTGTCATCCAATGACAGATTGGCAATGCGCGTGACCTGCCCCTTCAATTCCGGTTCGTAAAAATCGATGGGATGCCCGGTAAGAAACAGCCCCAGGGTTTCTTTTTCACCTCGCAGGCGCTGTTCATCACTCCAATCAGGCAAATCATCAGGGATAATGCCCATGGCGGGCGGAGCTTCCGGTTCACTCATGCCAAACAGATCCGTTTGTCCCGCTGCTTGCAGGGCATGATGCTGTTCCGCCATTTTCAATGCCAGAGGCAACTGTGCCAGCAGCGTGGCACGATTGCTGCCCAGCTCATCCAGGGCACCGGCGCGCACCAGGGATTCCAGCACCCGACGATTGCATTTTCGCAAATCAATACGTCGGCAAAAATCGAATAAATCCTTGAATTCCCCCTTTTCTTCCCGTGCCTCAACGATGCCATCGATGGCTGAAGCACCCACACCTTTGATCGCACCCAGCCCATAAATGACCTGATTCTCTTCTCCCACAGTGAACTTGCATTCCGAACGATTCACCTGGGGAGGAAGCACTTCCAACGCCATCTCCCGACATTCTTCGATCAGATGAACGACTTTATCCGTATTGTCCATATCGGCAGACAATACTGCCGCCATGAAGGCTGCGGGGAAATGGGTCTTGAGCCACAGAGTCTGGTAAGACACCAGGGCATAAGCTGCCGAGTGGGATTTGTTGAATCCATAACCGGCAAAATGTGCCATGAGGTCGAAGATCTGGGTTGCCAGGGCTTCATCCACACCCCGTTCTACTGCGCCCTGGCGAAATATTTCACCCTGCTTTTCCATTTCTTCAGGCTTTTTCTTTCCCATGGCACGCCGTAGCAAATCCGCGCCACCCAGGGAATAGCCTGCAAGGATCTGGGCGATTTGCATGACTTGTTCCTGATAAAGAATCACGCCATAGGTGGGCTTGAGAATATTCTCCAGGCTGGGATGCAGGTATTTGGCCTCCTGATGTCCATGCTTACAAGCGATAAAATCGTCCACCATTCCGGTTCCCAGAGGTCCGGGGCGATACAGGGCAACCAGGGCGGTGATCTCATCAAAACAATCAGGCTGAAGCTTGCGGATAAGCTCCTTCATGCCTGTGGATTCCAACTGAAAAACAGCTGTAGTGGCTGCTGATTTGAGCAAGGCAAAAGAATCCGGGTCATCCATGGGAATGGCATTGATATCCACTAACGCCTTGCCTTGTGCCTGACGTCGTTTGTTAATGGTATCGAGTGCCCAATCAATGATGGTCAGGGTGCGCAGCCCCAGGAAGTCAAATTTGACCAAGCCCACGGCTTCGACATCATTCTTGTCGAACTGGGTAACCAGGTTGGTGCCATCGGCTTCACAATACAAGGCAGTAAAATCGGTGAGCTTTCCCGGTGCAATGACCACGCCACCAGCATGTTTTCCTGCATTGCGTGACAAACCTTCCAGTTGCAACGCCATATCGAGGAGCTGTTTTACCTCCTCATCGGTTTCATAACTCTGTTTCAGTTCTTCACTTTCTTCCAATGCCGTACTGAGGGTGATTCCCAGATCAAAGGGGATCATTTTGGCAACCCGGTCGGTAAAGCCATAGGGATGCCCCAACACCCGACCAACATCCCGCGTCACGGCCTTGGCCGCCATGGAGCCGTAGGTAATGATTTGCGACACCGCCTCGCGACCGTACTTTTCAGCAACATAGTCGATGACTTCATCACGCCTTTCCATGCAGAAGTCGATATCGAAATCAGGCATGGATACGCGCTCGGGGTTGAGGAAGCGTTCGAACAGCAGCTCGTGTTCCAGAGGATCAAGATCGGTAATTTTCAACGCATAGGCAACCAGAGAACCTGCACCTGAACCCCGCCCTGGACCCACGGGAATCTTTTCATCCTTCGCCCACTGGATAAAATCCGCGACAATCAAAAAATAACCGGGGAAGCCCATGGTGATAATGACTTCCAGCTCGATCTCTAAACGCTCATCATAAGGTTTGCGTTTCTCGGCAAAGTCCTCCGCATCCACATCCAGTATTTTTTCCAGCCGTTGTTGCAGTCCCTTTTGCGACAACTGACGAAAGAATTCGTCCATGGTCAAACCATCCGGCACAGGGAAATCCGGCAAATAATCTTTGCCGAAAGTCATACTCAGGTTGCAACGCTTGGCAATCTCGACACTGTTTTCCAGGGCTTCGGGAATATCAGAAAACAGTTCCGCCATTTCCTCGGCAGTGCGCAAATACTGTTGTGGAGAGTAGTCCTTGGCACGCCGCGGATCATCGAGGGTACGACTCTGATTGATGCAGACACGTACCTCATGGGCATCAAAATCTTCCGGCTTGAGAAAGCAAACCTCATTGGTGGCAACCACCGGCAGTTGACGCTGCTGCGCCAGGGCGACACTGGCATGCAAACAGGCTTCTTCATTGGGGCGTCCCGTACGCACCAATTGCAGATAATAGCGATCGGGAAACAGTTGCAGCCAATGATCCAGCAATTCATTTGCCAGGCTGTCATTGCCCGCCAGCAATGCATGTCCCACGTCGCCATCTCTGGCGCCAGACAGCGCAATCAAACCTTCACAGCTCTGTTTATCCAGCCATGCCTTGTCCAGCATGGGCTTACCCAGATGCTGCCCCTGCTGATAGCCACGAGACACCAGCTTGCGCAAATTGTCATATCCCCGATCATTCTGAGCCAATAACAACATTCGGTAAGGCTGATTGACGTTTTCGGGGTTGCGAATCCAGAGATCCACGCCGATCAAAGGCTTAATGCCTGCCCCGGTGGTGGCGCGATAAAACTTGACCCAGGCGAACATATTGAACTGATCGGTGATGGCAACAGCGGGCATGCCCTGATCTGTGAGAGTAGAAACCAATGATTTGATACGCACCACACTGTCCACCAGAGAGTATTCAGTGTGTAAATGCAGATGTACGAAGCGCGGTTCCATAAGCCTGTTAGTCTATCATTTCTGCAGTAGCCGCTTCACTGGCGCAAAACTGCGGCGGTGAATGGTTGTAACGCCCAAATCCTGTAATGCCTGAAGATGAAACTTGGTGGGATATCCCTTGTGGCGGGCAAAACCATAGCCGGGATACTGCTGATCCATAATCACCATTTCACGATCCCGTGTGACCTTTGCCACGATGGATGCAGCACTGATACAGGCTTCACTGGCATCACCGCCCACAATCGCTTCTGCGGTACAAGGCAACTGGGGCAGCTTGTTGCCATCGACCAGGGCATGATGCGGTTGCAATGCCAGGCCTTCGACAGCTCTTTGCATCGCCAGCAATGACGCCTGCAGGATATTGATGCGGTCGATCTCTTCGACCTCCGCCCTGCCAATCGCATAATCTAGGGCTTTTTCCTGGATATGAACAAACAACAGTTCACGTCGCTTTTCAGTCAATTTTTTGGAATCGTTCAAACCTTCTATGGGATTTGCTGGATCAAGAATAACAGCTGCTGCCACCACCGCACCTGCCAGGGGCCCCCTGCCCACTTCATCGACTCCACAGATCAATTCAGGCATGCTTTTCAGTCCACATTTGCATGACCGCTGTTGCGGCAAGCTTATCGGTATCCATCATCAAGGAGCTATGGATTTGCGTATAGTGTTGCTCGATCTGGGTAACCAGAGGCTGGTTCTGGAAAAAATTCATCACTGCAGGCAGGAGTTGTTCTGGTTCACAGGCTTGCTGAATAAATTCAGGTGCCAAGGCTTTTTCACCGAGCAAATTTGCCATGGAAACATGCTCGATCTTGAGCATGTCCAACTTCTTGATCAGGGCATATGTCAAAGGGTTGAGTTTGTAACCCACTACCATGGGGCGTTTACACAATAAGGCTTCGAATGTCGCCGTTCCCGAGGCAACCAATACCACATCTGCTGCGGTCAACACCTGCGCCGTATTGCCCTGGCTTATCTTGATGTCCAATCCGGGGGCATATTCATCACATGCTTGTGCAAAATCATCCCGGGTTTTATCAGTTGCCATGGGGGTGACAATCTGCAACCCATCCAATTGCGCCTGGCAACCCTTGGCAGTTTGCAAAAAAGGTCGGGAAAGGCGCTGGATTTCTCCGCGACGACTTCCAGGCAGAAGCGCAAGCACTGGCGCAGTTTCTGACAACCCCAGTTGCTGTCTTGCGCGTTGTTTGTCGGGATGCAATGGATATTGATGTGCCAGAGAATGACCGACATAGGTACAAGCGATACCCTGCTGTTGCAGAAACTTTTGTTCGAAGGGGAAAATACTCAACACCAGATCTGCCGCATTCCGAATCTTCTTTACTCTTTTCTGTCGCCACGCCCAGACGGTTGGGCTGACATAGTGCACAGTAGAAATACCAGCAAGCTTCAATTGTTGCTCCAGCTTGAGGTTGAAATCCGGCGCGTCCACACCAATAAAGATGTCCGGGGGATGACGTAGCCAGCGTTGCACCAAAGTTTTGCGCATTCGCAACAGCTCGGGCAATCGCCCCAAAACCTCCACCAAGCCCATGACGGAGAGTTTTTCCATGGGAAACCAGCTGTTCAGCCCTTGTGCCTGCATCTGGCTACCCCCAATACCTTCAAACTCCATATCAGGTTGCAGCGCCAACAACGCCCGCATCAATCCCGCACCGAGCTGATCACCAGAAGGTTCTGCAGCGACAATGCCAATACGCATCAACGAATAATACTACGAGAAAGATTACTCAGGAATTCAGGAAGAATACTCAGCTTTTGTTGTTCACAAAGCACAGCAATTTGCTCCTGAGCCTGATCCAGTTTTAAGCCGGAACGATAGAGCAACTTGTAAGATGCTTTCAACGTCGCAAGATCCTGAGCATCGAAGCCTCGTCGCTTCAAACCTTCGGTATTGATACCCCGGGGTGCTGCAGGATTACCTGCCACCATCACAAAAGGAGGAACATCTTTACCAATAGCGCTACCCATGGCGGCAAAACTATGAGCGCCGATACGGGTGAACTGATGAACCATGGTGAAGCCGCCCAGGATTGCCCAATCGTGGATCTCCACATGTCCACCCAAAGAAGCCGCATTGGCCAAAATCGTATGATCTCCAATAATGCAGTCGTGAGCCACGTGGGTATAAGCCATAAGCAGGTTATGGTGCCCAATTCGGGTCAGTCCCTGTTCCTGCGCTGTGCCACGATTAATGGTGGCGAACTCACGGATAACATTGTTATCGCCAATTTCCAGCCAGGTTTCTTCCCCCGCATACTTCTTGTCTTGAGGATCATCCCCCACAGATGCGTACTGAAAAACCTTGTTGTTCTGCCCCATGCGCGTGTGACGGCGAATGACAACATGGGAACCAATTTCACAACCGCTACCAATTTCAACACCCTCACCGATAAGGGTAAAAGGCCCGATGCTCACATCTTCGCCAATGCGAGCTGTTTCATCGATAATTGCAGATGGATGGATCAAAGCACTCTCGCTGTACACATGATTTCTGCGCTGGCGACCAGCTTTCCATCGACTTTAGCCTCAGCAGAAAAAACCCAAATACCTCGTCTGCGTTTGAGCAGGCTCGCTTCCAGATAGAGTTGATCTCCGGGACTGACCTGCCGCTTGAAACGCGCTTTATCCACGCCGGTCAGCAAATAGGTAATATCTTCTTCGGAAGTCTCCGTTTCCATTGCCAACAAACAGGTGGTTTGCGCCAATGCTTCTACCACCAAAACCCCAGGCATTACAGGTTTTCCAGGGAAATGTCCCTGAAAGAAACCTTCGTTCATGCTGACATTCTTCAACGCCAGTATTCGCTCTCCCGGCTGACATTCCAATACTCTGTCAACAAGCAAAAAAGGATAGCGATGTGGGAGTCGCTCCATGATCTGACCAATATCCATTATTTCCAAAGGAATCTCCTGCTCGGTATAAACCATGCGGTTGCACCCGTGCTTTCAGGTCATACCTGAACCACGGATTCATTCAATTTAGCTCATGGTGGATAATTCATGTGGATTCACGGCAATAACCGAGAGGAAGACAATGCCTACAGCCTGCTGTTTGCGTTAATCCTCGTCTTGTTCTCACCAGCGACTGACACGAATCAGATCAACCAGAACCAAAAAACATCGTAACTTAAAGCTTCCAGCGCTTATGTCGCTGAGTAGCTACGAAAACATCCTCTATTTCTTCGAAGACTGCTCTTCCAGGGCTTTTTCCAATGCCTTCAAGCGTCTTGCCATATTATCCAATTGTTTGATCCTGGCAATATTCTTTTGCCAGGTTTTGTGCGGCATTGCCAACACGCCCCCAGTATAAACACCGGGTTCACGCAATGAACGACTCACTACACTGGCGCCGGATACATGCACACCGTCTGCCAATTCAATATGCCCAACCACCCCTACGCCACCCGCAAGAGTACAACCGCTACCAATACGGGTCGAACCGGAGATACCGGTACAAGCGGCTATGGCGGTATTTTCGCCGATTTCCACGTTGTGAGCTATTTGAATCTGGTTGTCCAGTTTCACACCATTGTGAATAACCGTATCGTGAATGGCACCTCGGTCGATGGTGGTATTCGCGCCAACTTCTACATCGTCTCCAAGAACAACACTGCCAAGTTGTGCAACTTTTTCCCAGCGTCCCTGATCATTTGCCAGACCAAAACCATCACTACCAATCACAGCACCGGAATGAATCAGACAATTTGCACCAATAGTAACGCCTTCCATCAACACCACATTCGGCATCAGACGCGTGCCTTCTCCCAAGCTCACTCCAGATCCCAGAACACAGTTTGCGCCGATTACCGCATGGGCATGAATATGGCTTCCGGCACCGATTACCACACCCGCAGCAATCTCAGCACTGGGATCAATGCGTACATTCTCACCAATAACGGCAGTTGCATGTATGCCAGGCTGATGATCAACAACGGGAGAGAAACAACGGGTTACGCGTGCCCACACGAGATAGGGGTTGTCAGAAACCAAAGCATTACAAGGACAACTATCGGCATCGTCTGGGCGTAAAATAACCGCTGATGCCTGGGTATCGCGCAAGAATTTACGATATTTGCTGTTGTTGAAGAAACTGATATGACCGCTATCGGCGCAATCCAGACTCTCAACCCCCTTTATCTGGCAGTTGCCATCACCCACCAGTTCTGCACCACATCGCTCGGCAAGTTCTGCAAGAGAAAAAGTAACCGTCTTCTTCAAGGAATCATCCTCAAAAATGGATTTTTATCCGTCGCCAGCTAAAATCTAAAACCTGCTCGCTGCTGATGAAAACCGTTCGCTACAGGTCAAGGTCCATATAGAATACCTGGAGATCCTGAATGACAAGTTAGCCATTCAGGATCTCCAGACAGGGTTTATCGCCTTTTGAGTTCTTTCAATACCTGTTTGGTAATATTCACTTTGTCATTGGCCCATACCACGCCACTTTCCAAAACCAGATCATAGCCACCTTTTTTGGCAACTTTGATAATGACTTCGGCAATGACCTTGCGCAGCTTTCCAAGCTCTTCATTCTGACGCAACGCCAGATCTTCCTGGAATTCACTCTGAGCGTTCTTCAACTTACGAGTACGCGCAATGATGTCGCGTTCCAGACGCTTGACTTCAGCTTCACTCATGATGGAGCCATCACGTTGCAGTTTTTCTTTGAGCTTTTTCAGTTTTTTCTGCTCGGCTACCAGTTGATCGTCCCGCTTGGAAAATTCTTTGCGGATCTTTTCCTTGACTGCCTTCACCTGAGGCGATTCCTGAAGAACTTTTCCCACTTCAACATAGCCGATCTTACTTGCAGCAAACGCAGCGCCGTTCAACGCCAGGGAGAATACTGCCAACAAGCTAATCAGGGTTATTTTTTTCAACACGTTTTACACTCCTTAAAAAATCGATCCGAAACTAAACTGAAAGTTTTCCACTCTATCGAGCTTCTGCTCATTCAGTGGAACACCATAACTGAGCGTCATTGCGCCCATGGGTGACAACCAGGTTGCCCCAATTCCAACAGAGTAGCGAATTTCATCGTACTCTACCCTGTCTTGAAAAACATTACCCGCATCCAGAAATACTGACATTCTAACCGTTGATTCCAACTTGCCAAAAGGTGGAGGTGAATACAATTCGAGTCCACCGAGAAGTTTTATGTTGCCACCAATAGGATCACCGGTTGAATCAAGGGGACCCAAGGTGTTGTTTTTGAATCCCCGTACGCTTTTCTCTCCCCCTGCATAGTAATTCTCGAAAAATGGCAAGGCAGAGGTTTTTCCATAACTGTCACCGTAGCCCACTTCTGCCCGTCCCGCAAATACAAAGCTGCGATATAGAGGAATATATTGGCGATAACGGTAGGAAAGTTTATAGAACTGCAAATCACTACCCGGAATGGTCAAAGCCGCAGACAAGGATTGGGAGGTACCTACGGTAGGGAAGATCGCACTGTCACGGGAGTCATGACTCCAACTTCCCGTGAGTTTGTAATTCAGGTAGCTGTCGCCTTCCTTCAACACGAAATCAATGATTTCCAGCGGCGGAGGCCCCCCCAAAGTCAGGTCGGTATTCTGAATCGCGAATTTTACCCGAATACGGTTGAAGTCACTGATGGGCACACCATAATTGACCGATGCTTCCGACAAGTCGGTACGGTAATCTGAAATATTCAACTCATTGAAATCAGTTTTCTGATAGCTGAGATTGAAACCCCGGCTGATGCCGTTAATCGTGGCATAGGGATTGAAGTAAGAGAGTTGATAACGGGTGTTATAGCTACTGGTATTGGCAGCCAGGGTCACTTTCTTGCCTGTTCCCAGAAAATTATCTTCGGTAATACTGGCAGAGAAACTCACACCCTGGCTGCCCGAATAACCCAAACCACCTGCCAAAGAACCGGAGGGCTTTTCCTTTACGGTAACCAGCACGTCCGTCATGTCGGTGCTACCGGGTACACTGGGAGTTTCTACCGTAACATCCTCAAAAAAACCTAAACGACGCAAACGCTCTCTGGACAAAGTGAGCTTGCTATTGGACATCCAGGTATTTTCCATCTGCCGCATTTCCCGTCGAACGACCCTGTCCCGGGTTCGGCTATTTCCTTTCACATCAATGCGTCGCACGTAGACCCGTTTGCCCGGATCCATGAAATAGGTAATCGAAACAGTCTTGTTCTCTTCGTCAATTTCGGGAATATGATTGACGTTGGCAAAGGCATAGCCCATTTCAGACAGTTTTTCTGTGATTCTATCCGTGCTGTCCACGACTTTGCGACGCGAAAACGGTTCTTTGCGTCGCAAATGAATAAGTGGATAATACTCTTCAGGATCAACGATCAGCTTGCCGGTAATCTTTATATCACCAATGGTGTAAATATCGCCCTCAGACACATTGATAGCAATAAAAATACCTTTCTTGTCGGGGCTGATGGTCACCTGGGTAGAATCCACGGCAAAGTTCAGATAACCCCGATCAAGATAGAATGATTTGATCAGTTCGAGGTCACCTGCAAGTTTTTGACGTGAATACTGATCCTCTTTGGTGAAAAAGGCGAACCATCCACCAACTTTCGATTGAAAACCATTCATCAGGGTTTCATCATCGAAAGTACGATTACCAATGATATTGATACCCAGAATACGGGCGGTATCGCCTTCCTGGATCTTGATTTTCACCGCAACGCGATTTCTTTCCAGCGGTGTAACTTCAGTCTGCAACTGTACGCCATATTTTCCGCTATTGAAGAATTGACGACGCAGTTCCTGCTCGATCTTATCCAGTACAGAACGGTTGAATGTTCGTCCCTCAGCAAGACCGATATCATTGAGTCCCTTTTTCAAATCTTCGGTTTTAATGGACTTGTTTCCAGTAATTTCAATCTGGGCAATAGCCGGACGTTCCCGAACGACGATGTTGAGCACATCCCCCGCCCTTTCCAGGCGAACGTCTTTGAAAAAACCAGTCTTGTAAAGGCTACGGATAATTTGGGGTACGCTGCGAGAATCAATCACATCACCCGGTTTTACTGGCAAATAATTGAATACTGTGCCTGCTGAAATACGTTGCAGCCCTTCCACTCTTATATCTTTGACCACAAACGACTGCGCCAGCACTGGCGCTGCCAGTAACAAGCTAATCAGACCTACAAAAAGATATCGGGTGATGTGCATAGTAAAATCGGTGGTTGTCCCACTTTTTTGATGATGCCGTATTATATAGGCTGACTTGGAAATTGCATCTATATCCTTGTTTTTTTCGCTTTCCAGGGTCATCTGGAACTTGTTTGTGCAGACATTTGGCCGTTATCCCACCAAACGCGCAATATCCTGATAAAACACCATCACCATCAGCGTCAACAACAGTGCCAATCCCAGTTGCTGTCCCTTGAGCATGAACTGTTCAGAAGGGGCTTTTCCAGTCACGGCTTCGATGAGAAAATACAGCAAATGCCCACCATCAAGAACAGGCACGGGCAATAAATTGAAAATCCCCAGACTGACGCTGATAAAAGCCAGCAATTTCAAAAAATATACCAGTCCGGCATCCACAGCATCACCTGCTGCTCGCGCCATGGTTATGGGGCCACCCAGGTTTTTCAATGATGCTTGACCACTGATCATGCGCCACATGACCTTCAAAGTCAGGGCGGAGAAATTCCAGGTTCTCGCTACCGCCGCAGGAAATGCTTCGATAACTCCCATTGAATAAACCACTCGGTATGGCTCCATCAACTCAGGAAAGCGTTTGTTTGCCACACCAATATGACCAATAGCCCTGCCATTGGCATCGACAGCATCTGGGATTAGTTCCAGGTCGATGGTCTTTCCATCGCGATCTACTTTGACTTTCATCGGCACCAAGGGATGAGCCTGGATATAGGCAACCCACTCAGACCAGGTATCCATTGCCACCCCATCGGCCGCCAGCAACTGATCCCCCACTTGCAATCCGGCTTTTTCCGCAGGTTTTCCCTCGACTACTTTGGCAACAACAGCTGGATATTCTGGAAAATCCGGCTTCACTCCCAAGGCTTTTAACGGGTTTTTGACCTCTGCCATGTCACCAATGGCATCAAACGCCAGGGTGCGTGTATGCAATTGTTGCCCTTGATCCCGGGTTTGCAGAACAATTTCTTCCCCGCCTGCAGATGCAGAAGCAAATTGATACAACACCTGCCCCCAGGTAGGGGTTTCTTTATCGTTAATGCGCAGAATCTCTTCACCGGGTTGGAAACCTGCTTGTGCCGCAGGATATTGGGGGGTTACCTCCCCGATGATAGGACGAATACCCATTTCGCCAATAACCAGTACCAGCCAGAATAGCAAAACACCAAAAACCAGATTGATGAGTGGTCCTGCGGCAACGACGGCGGCACGCGCCCATAAAGGCTGACGATTGAAGGCGCGTTGTTGCTCATCCTCAGCAACCTCCCCTTCACGTTCATCCAGCATTTTCACGTATCCACCCAGGGGAATCGCCGCAAGAACATATTCAGTTTCATCGTTTTTTCGATGCCAGGTGAACAACGGCTTGCCAAATCCGATGGAAAATTTCAGCACCTTGATTCCCAATTTACGGGCAACCCAGAAATGCCCGAATTCATGCACGGTGACCAAAATTCCGATGGCGAGAATAAATCCAAAAATACTGTTGGCGAGTGTAGCTAGCATCCCTATGAGACCCCGGAAGCAATCAATTGTTCCGCCGTTTTACGTGCCAACTTGTCGGCTGCCAACAATATATCCAAATCATCGGCGGGCTCTAGCTGCAATGCATTCATGGTGGATTCATTGATTTTTGGAATCTGCAGAAACCCAATTCGATTCTGCAAGAAAGCTTCAACAGCCACCTCATTGGCAGCATTGAGAATAGCGGGCATGCTGCCCCCTTCACGAATGGCACGAAAAGCAAGCCCCAAACAAGGAAAACGCTCAAAATCCGGCGGTTCGAAATCGAGACGGGCAATCTGAAACAAATCCAGACTGGACACGCCCGAAGCCATGCGCTCTGGCCACGCCAGTGCATGGGCAATGGGGGTACGCATATCGGGATTACCCAACTGTGCCAACACCGAACCATCCACATACTCGACCATGGAGTGAATGACACTTTGTGGATGGACAACCACTTGAATTTGATCCGGTGATGCATCGAACAACCAATGCGCTTCGATGACCTCCAGGCCCTTGTTCATCATGGTGGCTGAATCAACGGAGATTTTGCGTCCCATGTCCCAATTGGGATGGGCACAAGCCTGTTCCGGCGTCACCTGTTGCAGGGAAGCATGTTCAAGGTGACGAAAAGGACCACCAGAGGCGGTCAGAAGAATGCGCCGGACACCTTTTTGCGTCAACCCCCGGGAATAATCTTCAGGCAGGCACTGGAAAACTGCATTATGCTCACTATCGATGGGCAATACCGTAACCTGGTTACGTTTGACCGCATCCATGAACAAACCACCCGCCACCACCAAAGCTTCCTTGTTCGCGAGTAAAATACGCTTCCCGGCTTCAACTGCGGCAAGAATGGGCAACAAACCTGCCGCACCCACAATCGCTGCCATGACTTGTTCGGCATCCTCATGACAGGCAACGGCATTCAAACCCTCAGCGCCCGACAATACTTCAATAGGCAACCCGACTTCCGAGAGCTTCTGACTCAACTGATGGGCGCTATCAGCATCTGCCATGGCAACCAGTTGGGGGCGAAAAGCCTGACACTGGGCAAACATGCCTGCCACATCCTTATTGGCACTCAGTGCGATGACCTGATATTGATCCGGGTGACGGGCTAGTACATCCAGGGTGCTTTTTCCAATGGAGCCTGTAGAGCCCAGAATACTGACACCACTCAAGTTACTGCTCCGAATAGCATCAAACCGGTAACAAAAAATGGCCCAGCAGCAATCTGACTGTCGATTCTATCCAGAACACCGCCGTGACCGGGTAGAATGTTGCCACTGTCTTTGACACCACGCTCGCGTTTGAGCACGCTCTCCCATAAATCTCCGCCCACAGAAATCAGCACTGTACTCACGCAGAGCATTACCAACAGGGGTGTCGATAAATTCAACCACCCCAGGTATCCCAGAATCAGCGCGCAGAATGCGCCCCCAAGCAACGCGCCCACAACCCCTTCGATACTCTTGCCAGGGCTGATATGAGGAGCAAGTTTACGTTTTCCGAAAGCCTTTCCGGAGAAATAGGCACCCGAATCTGCCACCCAAATCAACAACAGGAAAAACATCATCAATCTGGGGCCATGCACATCCAGTCCGTGAAGCCTGACCAATGCCAACCAGACACCGCACAACACCAGCATCCCCGTCCCCAGCATCATGGGGCGAAAAGCATCTTTGCGTTTGAGCGTCAATTGTCCGGAAAGTAGCACCAGTAAAACCAGCACCCACCACACCGCCAATGCCTGCACCAGCCAGGTAACCCAGGCTGAATGGATTTGGGTGTACAAAAAAGGTAGCGCTACGGCGATGAACAGCATAGGAAGAAGACGAGACAGGGGCGTTTTCAAACCACAAAGATGCGTCAGTTCCCACACCCCACCCAACATGATGACTCCGAGGACAGCGGCAAACCATGGATTGCTCAAACCCAACACCCCCCAAAAAACCAGGGGAACCAGCAGCAGTGCAGTAATGAGTCGGGTTTTAAGCATTATTGAACCTGTTCTGCCACACGCCCGAAACGACGCTGACGTCCGACATAATCCTGAAAAGCTTTGAGCAGGTCTTGTTTATCAAAATCCGGCCATAAGGTTTCGCAAAAATACAGTTCGGTATAGGCACATTGCCACAATAGGAAATTGCTGATGCGCTGTTCACCCCCGGTTCGAATAAACAAATCCGGGTCAACCACATCTGCCCCAGAGAGGTGTTTTGCCAACACCTCTTCAGTAATTTGATCAGGCTGCAGTTCACCCTTCTTGACCAACTCAGCGGTTTTTTGGGCAGCTTGAGTGATGTCCCAACGACCACCGTAGTTTGCCGCAACCTGCAGTATCAAGCCGTCATTATCGGCTGTTTTTTCTTCACTCTCTCGAATCAGGCGCTGCAATTTGTCTGAAAAGGCGCTGATATCGCCAATAACTCGCAATTGCACGTTACGCTTGTGCATACGGCGGATTTCCCGATTCAGCGCAGTAAAAAACAGCTCCATGAGCATTTTTACTTCGGTTTTTGGTCGCTGCCAGTTTTCACTGGAAAAGGCGAATAAGGTCAGCACCTTGACCCCCTGTTTACCACACACTTCGATAACCCGGCGCACTGTTTCCACACCTGCGCGATGTCCGGCATGGCGGGCTTTACCCCTTTGCTCAGCCCATCGGCCATTGCCATCCATAATGATGGCGACATGTTCTGGTATATTGTCCACGATTTTAGGCTATTGAGGGGCTCAGGGTTTACAGATCAAACCGCCATCAAATCCTTTTCTTTGGCTTCCAGCAACTCATCGACTTCCTTTACATGCTGATCGGTCAGTTTTTGAATGATTTCCTGCCCACGGCGTTCATCATCTTCTGTAATGAGTTTTTCTTTCACCAGATCCTTGAGATCCCCGTTGGCATCCCGACGAATATTACGCACAGCCACTTTTGCCTGTTCGCCTTCCTGACGCACTACGCGAGTCAAGTCCCGACGACGTTCTTCGGTCAGGGGCGGCATGGGTACACGGATAACGGTTCCCGCCGTATTGGGGTTCAGGCCCAGGTCTGATTCCATGATGGCTTTTTCAACGGCTTTTACCATGGTCTGCTCAAAAGGTTGAATTGCCAGGGTACGAGCGTCTTCCACATTTACATTCGCCACTTGCTTGAGCGGTGTATCTGCACCGTAATAGGAAACGGTCAGATGATCCAGCAGGCTGGGATGCGCACGTCCGGTACGCACTTTGGCCAGAGAATCCTGCAATGCCTTGACTGTCTTATCCATACGATCAGCTGCATCCTGTTTAATGTCGTCTATCATGCATGTTCTCCAGTACTAACCAGTGTTCCAATATCATTGCCATCAAGGACGCCTGCCAGCGCCCCTTCTTGATTGATGTTCATAACCCGCAGAGGTAGATCGTGATCACGACACAATATGAGTGCCGTGGCATCCATCACCCCCAGATTATCAGCCAGCGCCTTGTCATAGCTCAGCTGGGAATAAAAAACCGCATTACTGTCTTTCAAGGGATCCGCAGAGTAGACACCGTCCACTTTGGTTGCCTTGATCAGCAAATCGGCGTTGATTTCTATGCCGCGCAGACTAGCGGCCGAGTCGGTGGTAAAAAACGGATTGCCTGTTCCCGCCGAAAAGATCACTACCCGTCCGTTCTGCAGATGCTCCAGAGCGCGGTAACGAGCATAGGGTTCACATACCTGAGATAGATCCAGGGCTGACATGACACGTGCGTCTACGCCGATTTTGCGTAGGGCATCGCCCATTGCCAGAGAGTTCATTACCGTGGCAAGCATCCCCATGTGATCGCCAGTAACACGATCCATACCGCCCCCTGCCAATCCAGCACCGCGGAAAATATTTCCACCGCCAATTACCAGTGCCAATTCAAAACCTGCTTGGGACAAGGCCGCTATTTCTGCTGCCACTCGTTTCATCACAGCAGGATCAATACCAAAATCTCCTGCCCCCATAAGGGCTTCACCGCTCAACTTCAATAATACGCGGCGGTACGATTTCTCACCATCGGGCATGTTCGTGAACTCTCCCAGTCATCTTAGAATTTCAGGACACGAATAGTATCAATAGCCATGCCTGTTGTGTAGCAAAAAAAAGGCGCGGATAAATCCACGCCTTTTTC
>CAYXOS010000037.1:0-19657 GCA_964467115.1 uncultured Sedimenticola sp. | reverse complement strand
CCGGCTACTATTCGGGTATGGGTTACGAGATTCGCACCACGCAAGTTTTCGACAAATGGTTGAAGCGTATTGTAGATCGCCAAGCGGTTCGTGCCATCGCCATGCGGATTGCACGAGCCGAGGCGGGCAACTTGGGAGATGTCAAACCCGTTGGGGGTGGCGTCAGTGAGATGCGGATATTCGTTGGCAAGGGGTACCGCCTCTATTTCACGGTTTACGAGAACACCTTGGTACTTTTGCTCCATGGCGGAACCAAAAGCAGTAAAAAGCAACAACAATTGGATATACAACAGGCTCAACAGATTCTGAGCGAGATCGAGGTCTAGGTCATGGGTATTGAAACAAAAGCATTTAATCCGTTTGATTATATGGAAACACAAGATGAGATTAACGCCTATTTGCTGGATTGCTTCAATGAAGATAATCCGCAAGTGTTCATCAATGCATTGGGGCATCTTGCCCGGCATTACGGGGTGAGCGAGGTGGCACGTGCGGCAGGATTGAACCGGGAAAGCCTTTATCGGGTTTTCAGCGGAAAGGCCCAGCCCCAGTGGGATACTGTGCGCCGGCTAATGAAGGCACTGCATGTGGATTTGACCATAGCGGCCTGATTCTTGCGGTATTGTTCTAACCCGAAAAATTCATAAATTACACGCGGTGCCCTCGCTTGTTTCCACAAGAGATTTTCTCCAGTGCGGATACGCGACGCCTTCAGAAAACCCCTTGTGAAAATAATCTTCTGCGCGATCATCATGTATTTCTGGGCTAAGTAAAATAAACCGATTTCCTGCTTCCTTAGTAACCCACAGAATCCATATCCAACTCTTTGGGGATTTGAGCTAGATGCTCGACCTGGGACGAGAGTGCGCCGTTTTTTCCCAGGGTGAGCCAGCGCCATCCTGGTGCCTGCTTGTCCAGTGAAAAATTATCATGCCGGGGTAAAAATTGAATGCAGGTAGAAGGGGTGGCCAACAGCTGGATATGTCCTAGTGTTCCCTCCCAGGACTGATGAATATGTCCCCATACGATGCCTTTCACCGCAGGTAGGTGCTGCAAACGTGATAAAAGTTGCTGACCATTGTCCAGGCCAATGTTGTCCAGCCACTGGCTGGCAATGGGTGTTGGCTGATGATGCAGGATCACCAACACATTGGCGGGGGCATTTTCCAGGGCAGTATTGAGATGCTCAAACTCCTCCGGCAGCAAATGACCGTGTTCTCTTCCAGGCACTTGGGAGTTGAGCAATACCAGTCGCCAGTCGCCCAGATCAAGGTATCCACTGCTGGGAATATGGTGGCTGTCCAGGATCTGCTGCATGGTGGGAACATGGTCGTGATTACCGGGAATGGCGGCGCTGGGGCAACCGGTGTCATGCAGTACACCGGCAAGGGCTTTGTAGCCTGCGGGGGAGCCATCATGTACCAGATCCCCGGTCACCAGGATCAAGTCGGGTTTGCGTTCCTTGCAGGCATGGGCAAGCACCTGTTGCAAACTGTCCAGGGTGTTTAACCCCAGCAGTGTTCCGGCAGGGTCTGCGTACAAATGGCAGTCACTGACTTGCAGTATATGTAGGTCAGCTTCCTGACGGTAAGTTTCCATGTCTATCCATAAGGCTGATCGGAACCCCTTACCCTATACTGGAAGGCTGACAATTTACATATTTATCTGAGCAGAATGTGAACTTTTCCTCAGAAACCTTCTGTAGAGGTAAACAGGCCAACGCGCAAATCCTTGGCGGTGTAGATTTCCCTGCCATCGACTTCCAACTTGCCATCAGCGATGCCAAGCACCAGTTTTCTGGCAATAATTCTTTTAATATCAATGGTGTATTTTACGGTTCCCGCGGTGGGTAGCACTTGTCCAGTGAACTTGACTTCACCAACGCCCAAGGCGCGACCATGACCCGGGTTGCCCAGCCAGCCCAGGTAGAAGCCAACCAGTTGCCACATGGCATCCAGCCCCAGGCAGCCAGGCATTACCGGGTCACCGGGAAAATGGCATTCGAAAAACCATAAATCGGGATTGATATCCAACTCGGCGTTGATCAGTCCCTTGTCGTGCTTGCCGCCATCATCGGCAATATGGGTGATGCGATCCATCATCAACATGTTGTCGATGGGCAACTGGGCATTGCCCGGTCCAAAAAGCTCGCCGTGGCCGCATTTGATAAGTTCTTCTTTGCTGAAAGAGCTGGCTCGGGTCATGAGATTGTTTCCATTTGTTGTTTGATGTGATTGATGATGTCATCCAGGGGAATCATCTGATTGTCTTCCTGATTTCGGGCGCGGAATTCCACTTCAGCATTGCCCAGGCTGCGTTCTCCTACGACGATGCGCATGGGGATGCCCATCAGCTCATGGTCGGCGAACATGACGCCGGGGCGTTGATCCCGGTCATCGAACAGCACTTCAATACCTGCGTCCAGCAATTCCTGGTAGAGCTTGTTGGCGGCATCACGGACTTTTTCTGACTTCTTCATTTGCATGGGAAGCAAAGAAACCTGGAAAGGGGCAATGCTCAAAGGCCAGAGGATGCCTTTGTCGTCATGGTGCTGCTCGATGGCAGCACCGACAACACGGGAAACGCCGATACCGTAGCAGCCCATGGTCATGGTGACAGCTTTGCCATTTTCATCCAGTACCGTGGCGCCCAAGGCTTCGCTGTACTTGTTGCCGAGTTGGAAAATGTGTCCCACCTCGATGCCGCGGGCAATGGTCAGGCTTCCCTTGCCGTCGGGGCTGGGGTCACCTTCCACGACGTTGCGAATGTCGGCAACTTCGGGAAGGTCCAGGTCACGCTTCCAGTTGATACCGAAATAGTGCTTGCCATCGATATTGGCTCCGGCAGTGAAATCCGCCATGACCGCCACACTTCGGTCTGCGATGCAGGGAATCGGCAGGTTTACAGGGCCAAGAGAACCGGGGCCAGCACCAATGGCTTCGCGAATCTGTATTTCACTTGCAAAGCACAAAGGGTTGGCAACCTGGGGGAGTTTCTCTGCCTTGATCTCGTTCAGTTCATGATCGCCGCGCACCAACAATGCCACTAGTCCGCCCTCTGCACCTTCTACCACCAGGGTTTTTACGGTCTGTTCGATGGGTAAGTCGAATTGTTCCACCAGTTCCTGAATAGTTTTGGCAGCGGGAGTATCCACCAATTCCATGGTCTTACCTGGGTTGGGGCGCTCAGAGCGATCCGGCAGGGCTTCTGCCAGTTCCACGTTGGCGGCGTAATCGCTGTCGGTAGAAAAAGCGATGGCATCTTCCCCCGCATCTGCCAGCACATGGAATTCATGGGAGCCACTACCGCCAATGGAGCCGGTATCCGCAGCCACAGGACGGAAGTTCAAGCCACAGCGACTGAAGATATTGCTGTAGGTTTGATGCATGACATCATAGGTCTGCTGCAGGGATTCCTGATTCACATGAAAGGAATAGGCATCTTTCATCAGAAATTCTCGTGCCCGCATTACCCCAAAGCGGGGACGAATTTCGTCACGGAACTTGGTCTGGATCTGATAAAAGTTCACGGGCAACTGGCGATAGCTCTTGAGTTGATTGCGCGCCAGGTCGGTAATGATCTCCTCATGGGTGGGGCCGAGGCAGAATTCGCGGTTGTGACGGTCGTGAAAGCGTAACAGCTCAGGGCCATACTGATCCCAGCGGCCCGATTCCTGCCACAATTCGGCGGGTTGCACCACGGGCATGGAGAGTTCCACCGCGCCGGCTTTTTCCATTTCTTCGCGCACGATACGCTCTACCTTGCGCAACACCCGTAATCCAAGGGGTAGCCACACGTACAGTCCCGAAGCAAGTTTACGAATCAGACCGGCTCTCAGCATCAACTGATGGCTGGGGATTTCGGCATCTGCCGGGGTTTCCTTCAGCGTTTGCAAGGGAAACTGGGATGTGCGCATGGGGTTCTCCGCGAAAAAAACGCCAATTTTATCCTGAATCGGGGTGTAACAGGTATAATTTACTGTTTATCCCCATAATCGAAATTTGCAGCGGGTAGTTTGAGATGTCTAAAAACAAGGTAAACAAAGTAGTATTAGCGTATTCCGGTGGTCTGGATACCTCGGTAATCCTCAAATGGCTGGAGGATGAATATGACTGTGAGGTGGTGACATTTACCGCCGATGTAGGGCAGGGCGAAGAGGTTGAACCCGCACGTGCCAAGGCGAAAGCCATGGGTATCAAGGAAATATATATCGAAGACCTGCGAGAAGAATTTGCCCGGGACTATGTCTTTCCCATGTTTCGTGCTAATGCCATTTATGAAGGCGAATATCTGCTGGGGACTTCCATTGCCCGCCCATTGATAGCCAAACGCCTGATCGAAATTGCCCAGGAGACGGGTGCAGATGCCATATCCCATGGCGCCACGGGTAAGGGAAATGATCAGGTGCGTTTCGAGCTAGGTGCCTATGCCCTGATGCCAGATGTGAAGATTATCGCTCCGTGGCGGGAATGGGATCTACTGTCTCGCGAAAAGCTCATGAACTATGCTGCTGAGCATGGTATCGACGTGGATTTTGCCAAGGCAGGTAAAAAATCACCTTATTCCATGGACGCTAATCTACTGCATATTTCCTATGAGGGTGACATTCTGGAAGACCCCTGGAATGAGCCGGAAGATGATATGTGGCGCTGGACCGTATCTCCCGAGCAGGCACCGGATGAGCCGACCTATCTGGAACTGAGCTATGAGAAAGGCGATATCGTCGCCATCGATGGCAAAGCCATGTCTGCGTCCGAGATCATGGAATATTTGAACAAAGTGGGTGGTGACAATGGCGTGGGGCGTGATGATATCGTGGAAAATCGTTTCGTCGGTATGAAATCCCGAGGCTGTTACGAAACGCCTGCAGGCACCATCATGCTCAAAGCACATCGCGCCATGGAGTCTTTGACCCTGGATCGGGAAGCCGCCCATCTCAAGGACGAACTCATGCCCCGTTATGCCAAGATGATCTATAACGGCTTCTGGTGGTCTCCCGAGCGGGAAATGTTACAAGCCGCCATCGATCAGACCCAGGAAGTGGTCAACGGCGTAGTGCGGGTGAAGTTGTACAAGGGCAATGTCATCATTGCTGGTCGCAAATCCGACAGCAACAGCCTGTTCGATGAAGCAATTGCCACCTTTGATGATGATGAAGGCGCATACGATCAAAAGGACGCTGAAGGCTTCATCAAGCTCAATGCCTTGCGTTTGCGGGTTGCTGCGCGCAAGCGAAGCTAGTGATGGCTCCGGCTCAGACAGCTGTTTTGAGATGATTCAATGAAAATGCGGCTGCTGATCCGGAAATCCCATCGCTATGTGGCTTTAGTGGTGGGGTTGCAACTGTTGTTCTGGTCTGTGGGTGGGTTGTATTTCAGCCTGATTCCCATCGAACGAATACATGGTGATCATCTGATCGATAAAACGCCGCTTCCTATTCAGGACAAAGGGGCTGAATCCTCGTGTCTGCCAAAAAAACTGGTCTTGGCGAAGATGCTCGAACAAACAGCCCAACAGGACATGCGACGTTTGACCGTGTCCCAAAGCCTGCTCATGACCTATGTGCAGATCAACAGTGCTTCAGGCACCAAGAAATATGATTTATGTCGTGGTGAAGCCCTGGAACTACTGCCGGAAGCAACCATTAGAAAGGTCGCGGAAAAGGTAGCTCGCAACGCAGGAGCTATCCAGTCCGTGGCGTTGCTCAAGGAAGTTGCTGCGGATAGTGAATATCGTGGAGGACCCTTGCCCGCCTATCGGGTGTCCTTTGATGGTGCTGAGAAACTGCATTTGTATCTTGATGCGCGAACAGCCGCTGTAACCAGCGCCAGAACCACAGCATGGCGGATTTTTGATTTCCTGTGGATGCTGCATGTCATGGACTATGAACAGCGGGACAATTTCAATCATCTCCTGCTACAGCTGTTTGCGGCACTTGCCGTTTTCACCTCGTTGTCTGGCTTGCTGTTGTGGTGGATGAGTCGTAGAAGACGTAAACCAGCCAATACCAATCGCTGACAGAGCTTCCTAAACATCACTATTTCCCAAAAAACGCTGGCTCATGCGCACGATTTGCGGCCAATCCTGGACAGTGATGGACTGACCGTGGGCGAGGTTGTTACGCAGGGATTCCATGGAACGTATTGCCTGATCAGCCTGGTTTTTGGATTTGAAACCAAAACTGTGTAAAAAATCCTGGTTTTGTACCAGAAGGTAGCTCTTGTCCGATAGTTGCAGGCAATCGGCCAGCTCAATATGTTGCGCCCCTCGTTGCAGGCGTTCTTGCAGTAGCTTTTCGGCTTTTTCCAATCGTCCGGGCGTACATTTGCTGATCCATTGTTCTTCAGGCCAGTGTTTTTTTATCAACTCAGTGAAGCGTATCTCCAACATGGTGATGATGCCAAACAGCCACATGCGCACGATGGGCTTTTCGATATCCGTACGGGTAATGACACCGGTAACCGCATTGAGTATGGAGACAAAACAATAATCATGACGACTGAGTACCAGTATCACATCAGAAAGACTGGCATCGCCATATATATGTTGATCTGGACTGAAGCCGCGGGTTTGTTCCAGGCAGGAACCCTTGCGTAAGTCTTCTCGCCTGGCATAGCCAACGACCACCCCTTGGTCACGTATACCTGCAACGCCTATACTCGCCTCCTGCATTAGTTGCTGAACTTCTTTGGCTTCTCTGTCGCCATCGAAAGAGGGTAGGGGCTCGGCAATATCTTTTGCAGTAAATGCCTCGGAAAACAGACGTTGTACCCGACGACGGGAAAAGCCCAGGGTCGAGATTGCCTGGTCGGAATGTTCGAGATTGGGCGGTGGATGTATGGCAGGTATTCCCAGTTGTCGCAGGCATTTGTCCAGGGTTTTACGTGCGCGGCGCATCAGTTCTTGATTGCCCTTGCCCAGCACATCCAGTAGTGCAGCCATTTCTCCGAGGTAGACACGGGAAAAATTTTCGTCGTGTTTACAGATGTCACGGGCATTGTCGATCAAATCAGCCAATTTAATGGTTTGCGCATCGGCAGATGCTGCTGCCAGGTGGTTTCTGTCGATGGCCTTGCGCACGGCGCGATTGCCATCGCTGGGCTTGGAGATATCCGTAAGTTCATAAACCAGCCTGCTCACTTCTGAGCCAAACGCGGCTTCGATATCATGATGGGTGGCTGGGGTGTCTTCCACCGTGTCATGTAGCCAGGCAGCGGCGATCATCTGCTGGCTACCCCCCACTTCCTTGATTAGATTTGCAACAGATTTGAGGTGAACCTCATAGGGTTGCTGAGTATATTTGCGTCGATGATTGATGCGCTGGTGGGCGCTGGTGGCAAAGGTTTTTGCTTCTTTTACAAGCTCGGACATGATGGTTTCCTGCAGTGATATACTGGCGACATAATAATTGGAGGAGAACCCTAATGAGAATATTTTTATCGTTATTTGTGTTGTTGTCGCTATTCAGTCAACCACTGTTGGCAGAAAAAGCCGCGGCGCTAAAAGCAGATTACAGCGCCAAAGAAGTGGCCGATGGTGTTTATGTGGTGCATGGCCCCAAGGGTGTGCCCTCACCAGAGAATCAGGGGTTCATGAATAACCCCGGCTTTGTGGTGACCAAGGAAGGGGTGGTTGTCATCGATCCTGGCAGCAGCGTGCAGGTGGGGGAGATGCTGTTATCCCAGATCAAAAAAATCACCAAACAACCCGTTGTTGCCGTATTCGATACCCACGTGCATGGGGATCACTGGTTGGGTAACCAGGCGATTTTTGAAGCTTATCCCAAGGTGAAAATCTATGCGCATCCGCAGATGATGGCGCGGGTGGAAGAAGGTGCTGGCGCCCAATGGCTGGAAGTGATGATGGATATGACCAAAGGCGCAACAGCGGGCACCAAAGTCGTGTCTGCCAATACCCCGGTGGATGAGGGAAGCGTCATTACCATTGGTGATGTCGCTTTCCATGTGTTGCACAGTGGTAAATCTCATACTGACAATGACATCATGTTGCATCTGCCAGCCAAAGGCGTGATCTTCCTTGGGGACAATGCGGGTTATGGGCGAATGTTGCGTCTCAATGACGGCAGCTTTCAGGGAAATATCAGTAATCTAAATCGCGCCGTGGCTACTGGGGCAAAAGTGTTTGTACCTGGTCATGGTCCCACAGCAGGCCCAGAAGCGGCAACGGAATACCGCGATTATCTGCAAGCTATTTATGACGGTGTGAAGGAATATTACGAACAAGACTTGAGTGATTTTGAAATAAAACCCAAGCTGATACCACGACTGGCACGTTGGAAAGACTGGACCGATTTCGATAGCCTCATGGGGAGCCACGTGAGTCTGGCATACCTGGAAATTGAAGCTGCGGAATTCTGATCTTCCCCGGGTGGGCGTAAGCGCCTGTTTGCTGGGACAGCGGGTGCGCTACGATGGCGAGTCTCGTCCCCATGCATGGATTCGGGATGAATTGTCGAAGCATGCGCAACTGTTGCCCTTTTGTCCCGAAACCGGAGCGGGGCTGCCAACGCCTCGTCCACCGGTAAAACTGGTTCGAACTGACGACAAACAAGTTCGTGTACAAGGGGTTGACGCCCCCGGTTTGGATGTCACCCTGTTGTTACAGCAATGGAGCGCCACACAGGAACCCTATCTGCAAACTCTGGACGCCCTGATTTTCAAGGCTCGCTCCCCCAGCTGTGGTTTGGGTTCAACCCCGGTTTTCGATTTTACAGGGGAGATTGTAACGCCGCGAGGGAATGGGGTTTTTGCCAGCTGGGTAGTTGCCAATTATCCTCATCTCTTTGTTTGTGAAGATGTTTTTCTTCAGACTAAAGAGAATCAAGCACGTTTTATTGCTCATATTCAGAAAAAAACCATTTGATGTGAAACAAAATTTGGCCACAGATGGTCTATAGTGAGTGTCGAGTGTGTTTATGCTCGTACCAAAATTAATAATATTCAGGAGAATGAGATGAGAACAGTAGAAAAAGCAAAAGGTATGGCACTGGCAGCCGCAGCAGCAGCGATGCTCGCAGGTGCCCCCATGAGCGCCATGGCAGGTGATGCACCTGGTAAATGTATGGGTGCCAACTCTTGTAAAGGTAAAGGGGCTTGCGCTACCGCTACCAATGCTTGCGCGGGCATGAACTCCTGCAAGGGAAAGGGTTTTCTGAAAATGACTAAAACCGAATGCGACAAGACTGGCGGTACCTTTGAGCCGATCAAAAAATAACAAAATATTCTGAACCTGTAGTTTGGGAACAGGGCTGGGTCGGCATTGCGCTGTCCAGCCCGTTTTTTTGGGAGAGATTTGATGAATAAGCCGTTTCTTGGCTTTGGTCTGGGGTTGCGCAAGGAACACTATGACGACATATTGACACAGCAACCGGATGTCGACTGGTTTGAAATTCTCTCGGAAAATTACATGGTGGCGGGGGGCAAACCCCTGGACTATCTGGATAAGATTCGCCAGGATTATCCTCTGGTGATGCATGGGGTTTCTTTATCCATTGGTAGCACTGATCCTTTGAATCAGGATTACTTGCGGGATCTCAAAGCCCTGATCCACAGGGTGGAACCGGTGTGGGTGTCTGATCATCTGTGTTGGACCGGAGTTGGCGGCCACAATTTCCATGATTTGCTGCCCATGCCCTATACCACTGATATTGTGAAACATGTGGCTGAAAGAGTGCAGCAGGTGCAAGATTATCTGGGGAGACAGATCTTGCTCGAGAATTTATCCAGCTATGTCAGTTTCGATGATTCAGAAATGACAGAATGGGAGTTTGTGGCAGAAGTTGCAGCAATAGCAGATTGCTTGCTGCTATTGGATGTGAATAACGTCTATGTCAGTAGTATCAATCATGGTTTTGATCCCATGACCTATATTCAGGCCGTCCCTGAAGAAAGGGTCTGGCAGATTCATCTTGCCGGACATACCACCAATGCTTCGGGAAAAATCATGATTGATACCCATGATATGCCTATCCGTGAAGAAGTATGGGACTTGTATGCGGATAGCTGCAAAGTATTGGGTCAGGTTTCGACCATGATCGAGCGGGATGACAATATTCCTCCCTTGACGGAATTGCTGCAGGAGTTGCAGCAGGTGCGGGAAATTTCTCAAACACATTGTGAGCCCAGACAATGAGCGGACTGAAAGCATTGCAACAGAGGTTTGGTGCATATCTCACCGGTGATACTGATTCCCTGCCTGCAAATGTTCTCGGTGACGACAAGGCAGATGCAAAAGAGCGCATGGATTTATATGCCGGTGCTTACCGTGCCAGATTGGTAGACAGCCTGGGGGTGGATTTCCCGGGATTGTGGGCCATGTTGGGGGATGAGCAATTCTACGCCCTGTGCCTGGATTACATTCGCCAGCATCCATCGACCTGGCCTTCCATTCGCTGGTTTGGCAGTTATATGGAAGAATTTCTGCGCCAGCATCAACCTTATGCGGATTTTCCTCAGGTGGCGGAAATGGCGGCATTCGAATGGGCACAAGGATTGGTGTTCGATGCTGCGGAAACTCCGGTGGTTTCCCTGGAGGATTTAAGTGCCATAGCGCCCCATGACTGGCCGGATATGCACATGGATATGATTCCTGCGTTGCAGCGACTGGATTTGCACTGGAATATTCCGTTGTTATGGTCGGCGTTGGATCAGGATCAGGAGCATCCACCCGAATTGCAGCAGCAGGCGTATCCCGTTGGATGGTTGCTTTGGCGACAGAAACTGGTTCCCGGCTGGAGACAACTGGATGTGGATGAGGCCTGGGCCATCGACCAGACCCGCCAAGGGCAAAGTTTCGGCGGGCTGTGTGAGGGGCTATTGGAATGGGTGGACGAAGAACATGCGCCTTTGCGGGCAGCAACATTCCTTAAAACCTGGGTTCATCATGGTTTGGTCAGTCGCATCTACTGAGTTCGTTTCTTTTCTCGTCGTGCTAACCAGACCGTCAATCCCTTGCTGTTCAGTCCAATGTCATCCCGGAGCAAGGTTTCAGCCCTAAGCTTGTCCAGGCCAGGGTTGTGTTGTGCCAGTCTGGTCAGTGCCATGTCCAGCAGAGAGCTTGCCAGGCGTTGTTCACGACCTTCCTGTTCGCCATTTCTTTCTTCTTCAAGGGCAATATCCACGTGATCCTGTATGGATTGGCGCAGCTGCTGCTGCCAGCGCTGTGGTTTACTCAGTGGTCCATAGTGGGTAAGACAGGCACGTTGCGGATTCAGCGCCATCATCTTGTCCAGGGATTGCATCCATAACGCCGGATCAAAGGCGACGGGGGTGGTGGTAGCCATGAGCCAGGGAGTGTCGTTGAAATCCAGAGCGCCATAGTGCAATCCAAAAGTATCACCGGTGTAGAGGTTGGCCTTGTTTGGATGAAAGAAACAGCCATGATGATTGGCATGACCCGGAGTATCGATAAACAATAGCTGGCTTCTGCCCAAATCCAGTTTGTCGCCATCTTTCAGTGCCAGGCAACGTGCTTCTGGTGCCGGAACCAGCGCACCAAAAGATTGATGAAAAAAATCTTCGCCATACACCGCCATGGCACCTTGCTCAAGACGTTCAGGTGCAATCATATGGGGTAATCCGCGAAAGTGGGTGGCGAGGGTCGCATTCTCGCAGGCTTGAAGCAACGCCCCAGCGCCCCCCGCATGATCCAGATGAACATGGGTAGGCAATATCCAGCGTACCTGAGAAGATGCAAACCCTAGTTCACGCAGGGTTTCCAGGAGTGCTGGAATATTGTTGCTGGTTCCCGTATCGATGAGTGCCAATTCACCTGCATCGTGGAGCAGATAACAGGCTGTATGTGCAGGGCGATTGAGTGCGGTATCCAGACACCAGCAGTCACTTCCGGTAGTTTGGTATTCGAGTTTTCGGCCGACCATTGTTGCCCCCCCAGGGTATTTTGGCTTAAAGTGCGAAGTCTAACCCGGAAAATTCATGATTTACATGCGTCCTCGCTTGTTTCTTGTTTCCACAAGGAATTTTTTCTTCAGTTGCCCGTAATTGCCGATACGGGACGCCTTCAGAAAATCCCTTGAGAAAACAATCTCCTGAGCGATCATCATGCGAATTCATGATATTTCCGGGCTGGCAGGATGTTGAAAAAGTCCTTCCTTGGGCTTTTTCAACCACGGTAGCGGAAAACCCAGTTTTCCGCTTCCTTCGTTTTCAATGGCTTAAAGCCATCAAAATTATGGTACATCTTTGTGCTACGTGCAGGGTGTTGAAGAACGGTGTTTTTCAACACCCTGCCAGAATAAACCCATTGGGAGAAGATATGAAAATAATTAATAGAAAAGTGCTGGGGTTTTCCATTGCCCTGGCGCTGAATATTGGTACAGCACAGGCACTTAGCTTTTCAGATACCATTTTCTTTGGTGACAGTCTCAGCGACAGTGGTGCTTACAAAGGCAACCCCGATTCCGTATCCGATGGGAAATTCACCACCAGTCCGGGGAATGTCTGGACAGAGAATCTGGCGGATATTTTTAACACCGAAGCATTCGCCAATAACCCGGACAATCCAGATAACACCAACCCAAACGGCACAAATTTTTCCCAAGGCGGGGCTCAGGTAATACTTGATGTCGGTATTGGGCAAACTCCTTCTCCTCAAGGTGCCTGGTCGATACGCAGGCAGGTGGATCTGTACCTCAATGGTGTAGACCAGGCAGACCGGAATGCGCTTTACAGTATTTGGGGTGGTGCCAATGATGTGTTCTTCAATATGTTCATGGTTGGTAGCGGTTTACCAGTAGATGCCTCACTGGTGAATATCGGTGGTAGCGCCATGGATCTTCTGGGGCAAGCGCAGCGCCTTTCTGACGCAGGGGCGCGTTATATTCTGGTGCCGAATCTGCCAGATATTGGTGCAACCCCCGCCATGCTGCTGGATGTAGTGGCAACTGCCGCAAAGGACAACCCCAATGGTAATGCAGCGTTGATAGCTGCTGCGACGATACTGGCTGTTGGTGGAGCCGATTCTGGGCAGGTAAAAATGGATGCATTGGCAGCAGCGGAGCAGATATTGGGATTGCCAAGTGGCAGCCTGAATCCCTTTTATCAACAAAATGTGGCATTGGGGAGCGGATTGTCTGGTGCTTTCAATACCGTGTTGCTGGCAGGAGCCAACGCGGGATCTGCAAATTTGATCATGTTGGATGTTTACGGCATGTTGGGTGAAGTCAGCGCCAACCCGGGTGCATTCGGCTTCATCAATGTCACGGGTACGGCCTGTACCACTGCCAGTAGCCTCGCTTGTTCTGCAAATACTGTGGTCGATCCTCGTGCCCCCGGCGTGTTCTTGTTTGCTGATGGGGTGCATCCCACTACCGCAGGTCACAAATTGATCTCTGATTATGCAGTGTCGGTTATTTCCGCCCCGGCGTTGATCGCCAATCTGCCTGAAGTGGCGATTGGACAACTGCGTCAGCATCAACAAGGGATTGAAATGCAGATGCGCATGGGCTTTGGTGAAGGGTGGTCATTTTTTGCCAACGGCGGTATGGGCAGTCAGGATATTGAAGCCGATCAGGCATGGGACAGCAGTAGCAACGATGCGCGCTTGATGCTGGGTGGCGCATGGCGATACAACCAACAGTGGGTGTTGGGTGCGGCATTGGAAAAATCCTATAGCGATGTGGATTTCGCCAAAGACAAAGGCGACTTTGAGCTGGATGCGGTGCAATTGTCTGCATTTGCGAATTTTCAGGGAGAAATGTTGTTCGCCAATGCCATTGCCAGTGTGGGACTGAACAATGATTTCAATGATGTACAGCGGATCATAAAACTGGGGACAGGGGTTCGAGCAGAAAGGGGCAGCACCAATGCAGATTCCTATGCACTGAAGGCGTTACTTGGTGCGGTAGTGTTCAAGAATGAACAGCTTCAGGCAGGACCTTTTGCCAGCATCAATTATCAATCTGTTGATGTGGATGCTTATCGTGAAAAAGGCAGCCGTGCCACCAGCATGAATTTCGGGTCTCAAAACCGTGATTCTCTACTGCTGGAAGCGGGAATGTTTGCCGATTATTCTTTGGCGGGAGGAACCTTGCATGGTGCCTTTTCCTATGAGTCAGAACTGGATGATGATGGGCGTACCGTTACGGCCGGTTTGAATAATTTGCAGGGAAACAGTTTCAGCCTCTATGACATCCAGGGGTCGGATTATTTCTGGAAACTGGATCTGGGCTACAGTATTGATATGGGTAAAAATGTTGCCCTGGGCATCAATTATGCCCTGAGAGATGGGGAAGGTGGCAGCGGCGATCAGTATGTGAATGTTGGCATCGATATCGGTTTCTGATATCGAGGGAAATCCTGATTGATTCGTGATTCGATCAGGGTTTCCCGATTTATCGTCTGGGGGATTTTGATCAATCCCTGTCGTTGCCGATACCCAATTTGCTGAGACGGTAACGAAATGACCTGAAGCTGATCCCCAACATATTGGCAGCCGCTGTTTTGTTCCAGCGTGATGCCTCCAGTGCCTGCATCAGTATGTCGCGCTCGATACGACTCAGAAAATCTTCCAGGCTTTCGTGGGGTAGGCGCACAACGGCTTCGTTCAAGTTGTTGTTGGTGCTTGTCTCCAGAGCGCCCAGATCCTCCAGGGTGATGGTATTGTCTTCACACAGGGCGAATGCTCTTTCAAGAATATTTTCCAACTCCCGCACGTTCCCTGGAAAAGAATACTGTTTCAACGCCTGAAGTGCCTTGTCTTGCAGGTGGGGAAGTGGTTGCTGATAATTGCCGGCGATATTACTCAACAAATGTTGCACCAGATCCGGAATATCCTCCATGCGTTCACGCAGAGAGGGCATGTTCAGTTCGATGACATTGAGCCGATAGTAGAGATCCTGGCGGAATTGCCCATCTTGAACTCGTTGTGCCAGATTCTGATGGGTGGCGCTGATAATGCGTACGTCAGTAGGGATCTCCCGTGTCCCACCAACAGGGCGCACCAGCTTTTCCTGAATGACGCGCAGTAATTTGACTTGCATGGACAAGGGCAGGTCGGCGACTTCGTCGAGAAACAGGGTTCCTCCTTCTGCTTCTTGAAACAAGCCCGGGTTATCTGATACCGCCCCGGTGAAAGATCCCTTTTTATGTCCGAAAAGCTCGCTTTCCATGAGTTCATGGGGAATGGCTCCACAGTTGACAGCAACAAAGGGTTTGTCATTACGGGGACCCATCTGATGGATCAAGCGGGCAGCAAGTTCCTTGCCCGTACCCGATTCACCCGTAATATAAACAGGTGCCTGACTGCGTGACAGCTTGGTGATCAAGGAACGTACCTTGTCCATGCGGGAAGAGGCACCCCGCAGTGGGCATTCAGAGCTATCAGCATCATTGGTGCAGCTGGTAGCCGCCTTGGATTGGTGTAATTTTAGTGCCGTATTTACCAACTTGCGCAATACAGGCAGGTCTACGGGTTTTGATACAAAATCAAATGCACCTGCTTTCAATGCCTCGATGGCAGTTTCCATATTGCCATGGGCGGTGATCATGGCGACGGGGGTTCCCGGGTATTGCTGATGAATCTCTCTCACCAGATCAATGCCATCCCCGTCGGGCAGACGCATATCCGCCAGGCACAAATGAAATGCTTGTTGGGACAGTGCAATACGTGCCTGTTCCAGGTTTTCTGCGGAAACCGTGTCAATATCCATGCGTGCCAGGGTCAGTTCCAGCAGTTCCCGGATATCGGGTTCATCATCAATGATAAGGGCGATGGGATGGGACATCGGGTAGTCCTTTAGGTGTAGTGTTGATCTGGCAGTATGAATTTTAGCTTAAAACAGTTCCCGCCACTGGAAACTGGAAGATAGCTGATGCGGATATTATTGGCATCGCACAATTCCTTGACGATGTACAAGCCCAGGCCTGTGCCCTGATTGCTGGTGGTAAAAAACGGGTCAAACAACTTGTCCATGATGTCCGAAGGAATGGTATTGCCGTTGTCGATGACTTCGATATAGCCTTCGCCAATATCGGGATCCATACCCCCAGTCAGGGAAATAACCAGGTTCTGAGTTTTTCCAGTTTGGTGCTTGACCGCATTGTCTATCAACGCATGGATGATCTGGGATACCTGTTGAGGATCAAAAAACAGGGTTGTATCTTCTGGTGAAACATAAATAACCAGTTGTTCTGCCCCTAACTGATGGCAATGTTTAAGATCTTTGCCCAGCTTTTTCAGCCAGCTATTGAGACTGATGGTTTCAGGTTTGACTGTTCGCTGCTTGGATAGTGACAGAATATTTTCGATCACTTCGTTCAGGCGCGATGTGTTTCTATTGATGATGTCTGTCATGCGCAAATCCGTACCCCTTAAATCTTCGGATTCCTGCAGCAGTTGGCTGGCATGTCCAATGGCACCCAGAGGGTTGCGTATTTCATGAGCAATACTGGCAACCAGTTTCCCCAGAGAGGCAAGCTTGAGTTGTTGCGCTGCTTCCGCGGTTTTGGAGGCGTCATCGAGAAAGATCAGGGTGCTGATTTTGTCTCCTTCGCCGACTTGTTGAAATTTGATCAGCAAATCATTTCCCTGGGCATGAGAATGCAAGTGGCGTTGTTGCGAATAGGGATGTTGTTTCCAATATTCCAGCGCCTGGGTCAGATCATTACTGATTTGTTGCAAGGGGTAACCCACGGTGCTGATGGGGCGTCCCAGAAACTGCCAGGCGGCGTCGTTGAGAACCCGAATACGCCGTTTTTCATCCAGTACGATCACCCCCGTTTGCATATGATGAATGACCAGGTCGTTCAGCTCGGTCAAATCGGCAATGTCTTTACCTTGCTGCTGAACGATTTTTTCACTGAGCTGGGTTCGCGAGGACAGCTCATTGGAAAGCAGAGCCAAGGCAAAATAAGAGGTACCCAACATGGCGAGTAAGGTATAGCTATTGACTGCATGATGAAGAATAGTTGCTTCGAGATAGGCTTCCAGAAAAATGGCAGTGGTGGCGACTGCGGCAGAAAACAAAGCAATGCGGGTGGGCATGCCCTGGGCACCAAAGGCAATGGATATTCCAAGCAATATCCCCAGACCGGATTGTGCCCCGCCGGAAGTGAACAGCAATATGCTGATGACAATACTATCGACAAAGATGGCGAAGGCATATTCTGCGTACATGGCATTGAGATCGAAGAAACTCAGGCCGAGTGATGCAAAGGACAGAATCAGGTATACCAGAATAGTGATGATATGCAGATCAGGAGCTGTGGTTCCAAGAAAAGAGGGACCCAGTCCGGTAATGCTGAAAACGATCAGACTGATCGAAAGCAGAATACGATAGGTAAAATACAGGTGCATCAGCCGCCGACTGCGCGCCTTGGGTTCTGGCATGATCACCAGACGGTTAGCCAGTCGATTGGCATGCATCAGCGGTCGTCCAGTTGTGCGTGCTCCTTGCTGCAATAGGTGACTCCATTCTTGGTGATTGCTTCATCTTCCGGGATATGCAACCCACAATGTTTGCAGGAACGCATGTTTTTGACCTGGGGATTCTGGGATGGCGAATTGCGTCCGCTGAGCAGGGTGCGCAGTATCCACCAGATGAGAAAACCAGCAGTGAGGAGAAAGATTATTTTCATGGGTGTAAGGGTACTAAAAAATCCCGATTCTTTGTGTTACTTTAGCATTCTTTCATCAATGTTGGAGAACTCTTGAGATGCCCATAACCATTGCCCTTGCCCAGGGTGACTTTATGGTGGGTGATATTCAGGGAAATATCAGCCGAGTGGTGGATTTTGCACGCCAGGCAAAAGATGAGCTCGGAGCCGTTGCTGTGGTGTATCCAGAGTTGTGCCTGTGTGGTTATCCCCCTGAAGACTTGTTGTTGCGCTCAGAATTTTTGGCCGATATTGAACAGGCGCTGGTGCGTATTGGCGAGCAGGTCTCCGGCATTGATCTGATTGTCGGCTATCCACGAGCTGAACAAGGGAAATTGTACAATGCCGCGGGGGTGATTCGTGATGGTGCGTTGATTGCCGAGTATTTCAAGACAGAATTGCCCAATTACAGCGTATTTGATGAAAAACGCTATTTTTCGCCAGGCAAGGAGGCTTGTGTGGTGGATATCGCCGGTATTCCCGTTGGATTGACCATTTGTGAAGACATCTGGTTGCCGACACCTGCTCGACGAGCCACCGCCGCCGGAGCGCAATTGATCGTCAATCTCAACGCCTCTCCTTACCAAAGCGGCAAAGGGAAGGATAGGGAGCAGGTCGTATCCCAGCGAGCCGTAGAAAACGGGGTCCCCATTATCTACACCAACCTGGTGGGGGGGCAGGATGAACTGGTCTTCGATGGAGGATCTTTTGTGCTGGATGCCAAGGGCAAGCCCTTATTGCGCAGTGCTTTCTTTGAAGAAAGCCTGGTGCCTCTGGTCATCGACAATCAAAAGCCGTTGCCGGGAAAGGTTCTGGAATGCCCTCAAGAAGAAGAAATGATCTACCAGGCGCTGGTGACTGGCGTGCGGGACTATGTACGAAAGACGGGGTTCAAAGGCGTGGTGCTGGGATTGTCTGGAGGCATAGATTCTGCGTTGACCCTGGCAATTGCCGTGGATGCTTTGGGCGCTGAACAAGTGGAAGTGGTGCTCATGCCATCCCGCTATACCGCTGACATGAGTAATGAGGATGCGTTGGAACAGGCAAAGCGCATGGGCGTAAAACACAGCATTATTCCCATAGAACCTGCTTTTGTTGCCTTTCTGGATATGTTGAAGGAAGAATTTGCAGGGCAGGAGATGGATGTCACAGAAGAAAACATCCAGGCGCGTTGCCGAGGCATCATTTTAATGGCCATCAGCAATAAAAGTGGACGCATGTTGCTGACCACAGGCAATAAAAGTGAAATGTCCGTCGGCTATGCCACCCTGTACGGCGATATGGCAGGGGGATTTGCGCCCCTGAAAGATGTATTCAAAAACATGGTTTATAAACTGGCGCGTTGGCGTAACCGTGACCAGGAAGTGATTCCGGAGCGCGTCATTGTCCGCCCACCGTCTGCAGAATTACGACCGGATCAGCAGGACAGCGACAGTCTGCCACCCTATGATATTCTGGATGAAATCCTGCGGCGCTATGTAGAGCAGGAGCAGGGAGTGGAGGCTATTATCGCCGCGGGTTTTGAAGCGGCAACTGTGCAACGCATCACCCGTATGGTCGATATCAATGAGTACAAACGTCGCCAGGCACCACCTGGTGTCAAAGTCACCAGACGTGCATATGGTCGCGACAGACGTTATCCTATCGTCAACGGTTATTGATCAATTATCAACTCAGGGGGAAAAATGAAAAAAGTAGAAGTTATTCTGAAACCATTCAAGCTCGATGATGTACGTGAAGCCTTGTCAGCGATTGGTATTACTGGCATGACGGTCACTGAAGTAAAAGGCTTTGGTCGTCAAAAAGGACACACGGAATTATATCGTGGTGCGGAATATGTGGTGGATTTTCTGCCCAAGGTCAAGCTCGAACTGGTGGTCAAGGAAGAACAACTTGATACTTGCGTCGAAACCATTATTGGTGCCGCACGTACGGGAAAAATAGGGGATGGAAAAATCTTTGTGTCAGCGGTAGAACGGGTTATCCGGATTCGTACCGGCGAAGAGGATGCTGACGCCATATAG
>CAYXOS010000036.1:0-19799 GCA_964467115.1 uncultured Sedimenticola sp. | reverse complement strand
CAATCCTCAACAATCGTCATTCAACACAAACGCGATCCCCTCGCCTTCGAGTTCATCACACAATTGCTGAAAAGCTTCTTGCAACTGCTGTACGCCCCTGAAACCCAGTTCAACAAAGGATACCTCCCCCATGCATGGCAAGCTGAACAACTTCAGTTGGGGCCAGGTTCGGGTCAATTTTTCCAGTATTGGCATCAGCTCATTTTCTGACACACCATAGACACGCAAGGACAACTCTTTCTCTGACTGCTGCTCGGAAGGATAATATTGCGCCAACACCCATTGCCCCATGGGATGTGCCATGTCGGGAAATCCCGGCATGAAATAATGCTCGTTGATGGAAAACCCTGGAACATTGTTGACCGGATTGGGAATGAGCTGGCTGTTTTGAGGCAAATCCGCCATGCGCACGCGATGCGGATGGGCACTGTCAGGAAATTGCTTTTCGATCAACGCCTGAGCTTCCTGGTGTCGTACCAGAGGCTGATTTGCCGCAACCGCCGCACATGCCCGGGTGTGGTCATCGGGTGTGGCACCAATCCCCCCACAGGAGAAAACCTTCTCTCCCGCAGCCATGGTATGGGCAAACTGCCGGATCAGCAGTTCCGGCTCATCAGGAAGTACCTGCACCCAGTGCAGCATATGTCCCTGTTGCCGCAGAAGCTGCCGAAACCAATCCACATGGGTATCCCGGCGACGGCCACTGAGTATTTCATCACCAATCACCACCAAACCGAACTTCATCCAGTTTTATCCTGCATCTGCTTCAGTGCATTGGTTATGGATTGCGACAGATAATACCAATACATTTCTACGGTATTGATTCCCGTCATTTGCTTTACCTGTTCCTTTCCGTCTGCATCCAGAAATAGCAGGGTTGGGGTCACAAATACGCCATAGTCATGGGCGAAGTCTGCCGCTTCACGCTTATTTCCCTGAAAATCGATAATCATCTCACCCTCATCCATAAACAGCTCCCGAATCAAGATCTCATTTTCAAAATCTTTCCCGAGAATCATGGGGCGGATAATTTCTGCTTTTATCAAATGGCAATACGGGCAATCCTCCTGGGAAACCAGCAATAAAATCAAGCGCTTCTCCCGTCTCGCCACCTCAGCAATGGCGGAAAAGTCATGGATACGCTGTATTTGAGTATCTGTCAATGTTCACTCCTGTCATTCGTTGCAGACATTTCAGCCGATCAACAACCTACTTCTGATGAGATGAATCTAGGGTTCCAAATGCTATATCATGCCAGACAAGCAACTTTTTGGTACTATTCCTGTCCATTAAAGAACAATTATCTTCGGGAGCCTGTCGGATTTGAGCACTTGAAGCTATTAACCCGGCGACCAAATATGTTGCCCTCAGTGCTTCAAACAGATTGGTATTCAAAGGAAAGGCCGTCCTACAGACTCCTGGAAAAACTAACTTTTATATGAAAATTATCGCTGACTTTCTGCCTGTCATTATATTTTTTGTCGCCTACAAGATCTGGGGCATGTACGTCGCTACCGCTGTATTCATCGTGGCCTCCCTGATTCAGATCGGCTGGAATTATCGCACCTACGGCAAAGTAGAAACCATGCAATGGGTTACTCTGGGTCTGGTGCTGTTTTTCGGTGGTTTGACCCTACTGCTACATGACCCAGTATTTATCAAGTGGAAGCCTACTGTAGTGAATTGGCTGTTTGCAGCGGCTTTTCTTGGCTCCGCAGTGTTCATGCAACGTAGCCTGTTGCAACGCATGATGGATCATGCCATCAATCTTCCACAACAAATATGGAACAGACTCAACTGGGCATGGGTGGTTTTCTTTGTTTGTTCAGGACTGGCAAATATCTACGTTGCCTACAACTATACAGAAAGCACCTGGGTAAATTTCAAACTATTTGGCATGCTGGGTATGACCATTGCCTTCATGCTGTTGCAGGGCATTTATCTTGCCCGGCATATGATTCCTGTCGAAGAGGAACAAACCTAAATGTTATATTGCATCATTGGCACTGATCGTAAAGACAGCCTGGAAGATCGCATGGCTGCACGTCCCGCACATGTTGAACGCTTGCAACAACTACAGCAGCAAGGACGTCTCGTTTTGGCCGGCCCCAATCCTGCCATTGATGCAGAAGACCCGGGGCCTGCAGGCTTTTCTGGCAGTCTTATCGTAGCTGAATTCGATAGTCTGGAAGATGCAGAAAGCTGGGCCGCAACTGATCCCTATATATCATCCGGCGTGTATGAACACGTCTCCGTCAAACCTTTCAGGAAAGTATTCCCACAATGAAAAAAAACATGAATAGCAAGTTCAAGACTTTGAGTGTGTGTCTGTTTTTAGCCTCCACTTTACAAAGCAACCTTTATGCCGAAGAGGCAAAAGCAGTCACGCCAACACCTGTCGCGCCTGCGCAACAGCCCGTCGGCCCCCAGACCCTGGTTACCATCAACGGACAAAAAGTATCTGATATCGAAGTTCTTGCATTCAACGCACTACAAGGCGGTCAGAACAAGCTGGATAGCCAGCAAGCCCAGGTGCAACTGTTGAATCAATTGGTCAACACCACCTTACTGGCACAGGATGCAAAAAAGAACGGTATCAATAAATTGCCCCAGGTTGCTGCTGCGCTGAAGATGGCGGAAATACAGGTATTGGCTGAAGCCCAAGTCAACGCCTATTTCGAGCAAAACCCAGTTTCAGACGAAGAAATCAAAGCAGCTTACGACAGTAAATTTACCGCTGACAATCTCAAGGAATACAAGGTTCGCCATATCCTGGTCAAAGAAGAGAAAGAAGCAAAGGATATTATTGCAGCTCTGGACAAGGGTGAAGATTTCGTAAAGCTGGCAAAAGAACATTCACTGGACAGTAGCAAGGACGCCGGAGGAGAACTCGGCTGGGTCGCCAAAAATCAGGTGGTGAAACCTTTCGGGGATGCCATGGTGGGTCTGGAAAAGGGAAAACACAGCGCTACGCCTGTTCAATCCCAGTTTGGTTGGCATGTCATCAGTGTTGAAGATATCCGCTCCCAAAAGCCCCCTGCACTCGATCAGGTAAAAGAGCAATTCAAGATTCAGATTCAGCAGCAGCAACTGGCAAAACTGGTAACTGCGCTGAGAGAATCCGCCAAAATTGAAGTTGCAGGTGCTCCAGCCCAGCCCACCCCTGCTGCTGCACCCAAACAACCCGCAGCACCAGCAAAAAAGTAAGCCCATAAAAAAGCCCCCTGCACATTACAGGGGGCTTAGTCACTGCACTGCCTGCGATAAGTCTCTATTCCTTGTCTGGCCCTTTTCCCTTGCCCAAACCACCGATTTCACTAATCGGGATCACTTCCGCTTTTACCTTTTCATCACTGAAGTACGGGCGTGATTCTGCAACACCAGCAGCTACCGCCAGCTCCCGCTCGCGCGCGGCAATCAAAGTCAGGCACAGCTTGATATCTTCAATGGTATTTCCTGACAAAGGGTGTTTCATGGTCTTGAATTCGGGGGTAGTGTCTTTGATGACATTGGCAAGCACCTTACGCATCACTACCAGTATCTCACGTTCTTTCTGACTGTCATCACTCATAACAGCGCCTCTGTTTATACTCGTAAACTTTGTAGCATACCTGAAGCCAATCCATAAATTCCACAAGGAATCAGCCAAACAGTGTTTCTATGCTGAACCCCTGCTGCTCCATGATGACACGCAAACGCTTTAGTGCATCAATCTGAATTTGCCTGACACGCTCACGGGTAACACCCAACTCCTGGGCGACCTGCTCCAGGGTAGAGTTATCGTAACCTTGCAAACCAAATCGACGCATCACCACTTCACGTTGATTGCTGTTCAATTTACACAGCCATTGCTCCAGGTTGGCATGGATATTTTCTGCCTGAACATGATCGGTAGGTTCAGCAACAGAATGATCCGCAATAATATCCACTAGCGGCTTATCACCTTCACGACCGTGGGGAATGTCTACAGAAGTCACACGTTCATTGAATCCCAGCATGCGCTCGACATCCTGCAAGGGTTTGTCCAGCAACTGCGCGATATCTTCTGCATTGGGCTCATGATCGAGCTGTTGTGACAATTGCCGGGCTGCCCTCAGATAGGTATTGATTTCCTTGGCAACATGAATAGGCAAGCGAATGGTACGGGTTTGATTCATGATGGCACGCTCAATGGTCTGTCTTATCCACCAAGTTGCATAAGTAGAAAAACGGAACCCACGTTCAGGGTCAAATTTTTCTACGGCACGAATTAACCCCAGATTGCCTTCTTCAATAAGATCCAATAATGGCAGCCCCCGGTTCAAGTAACGCCGGGATATCTTAACCACCAAACGCAGATTGCTTTCAATCATGCGCTTTCTTGCTGACTCATCACCTTCAGCAATGGCTCGAGCCAGTTGCACCTCCTCCTCGGCTGTCAATAATTTGGCAGCACCAATTTCTCGCAAATAGAGGCGGGTTGCATCCATTACGCCACTATCAGCACTGTCCTCCGAAGGCGATTTATCGATACTCGGCACTCCGGCTTTCTCCTCACTTATTGTCATAAAACATCACCACACAGCTTCGATTGCTGCTCAGCAACTTAACTTAGTTCCCATCCACAAACAGATGTCTACTGCGAACAATTGATGCACATGATCTTTCACCCACAATATAGGGTCATTTGGAATGACCAGATTTCCCGATATTGTAGATAAAATCTCATGCACCTCAACCGTTCTCGCTACGACTCTGTTTATGGTCGGAAACTACTTAAATTATTTTCGGGGTAAATAGGCAAGAGGATTTACAGGTTTTCCATAGCGCCGAACTTCAAAGTAAAGCAACGCCTTACCTTGATTGGTAACACCCATGGTTGAAATGTTCTGTCCCCTTTTAATGCGATCTCCCTCCTTCACCAGAAGATCACTATTGTGCCCATAGGCACTTAAATATTTATTATTGTGTTTGATAATAATAAGCTGTCCGTAACCTATAAGTCCACTACCAACGTATACAACTTCTCCAGATTCTGCCGCAAATACTTTTTGTCCCTTCTTTCCCCCTATCTTTATACCGCTATGCGCTGCGTCTTTAGAGGAATAATGCGACAATAATTTGCCTTTTGTTGGCCACTGCCAGCGTAGTTTTCCTACAGGCGGTGTCTTTTTCTTGCTTTTTGGCTTCGCCTTTTTGGTCGGATTTGTAGATTTCTTCCTGGTGCTGGATGACTTCGGCGGATGCTTTTTTACCACGGGCGCGGCTTTTTTAACCGCGCTTGGATTGTTTTTATGCGGTTTCCCTGTTTTTTTCTTGGGGGCATAGAGTTTGATCAATTGCCCCGGATAAATGGTATACGGTCGGTGCAAACCATTCCAACGTGCCACGGTTTGGTAATCAAGACCCGCCCGCCATGATATGGAATACAAGCTATCACCTTTTCGCACACGGTAACTGCCTGAAATCTTTTTCGGAACTGTCCTGGCTTTGCTGTGTTGCTGATGCTTGGTTTCATGACCACTGCTGGCACAGCCGCCCAGCATTGACGTGATCAATAGCACGGCACAACAAACAAAAAAGATGCGGTTCAATATATACACGTTTATTTATTTATCATATCTACAAAAACAAGCACCAGGGCAGGCCTACCAAAATTTGATCAGCACTGCCGCCACAACAATCAGCAACACCAAGATCCAGCCTATCACATCCATATATCGATGCAGTTTTTCCTCCATGGGTTTCCCCCCCCACGCCATCAAACCTGCAACCAGGAAAAAACGCCCTCCGCGCCCCACCATTGAAGCCAGCACAAAAGGAAGAAAACTCATGGAAATCACACCAGCGGTAATAGTAAACAGTTTATAGGGAACAGGTGAAAATCCGGCAATCAAAATCGCCCAGAACCCCCAGCTATCAAACCAGCCGCGAACCTGCAGGTATTTGTCGCTATACCCCAGATCTTGTAACAACGGTTGAATGAAATCAAAAGCAAAAACGCCCAGGAAATACCCTGCGATACCGCCAAAAACAGATGCAAGGGTGGTGATAAGAGCAAGATTCCAGGCTTTTTCCGGTTTCGCCAAGCTCATGGGCGCCAACATGACATCCGGTGGCAAAGGAAAAAAGGATGATTCGGCAAAACTCAGCCCGGCAAGATACCACGGAGCTTTGGGATGGCGCGCCCATTGCATGGCGCGGGCATACAGCCCGGAAAACAGCTTCAAGTTTCCACGCCTCCAAGCAAGGGGACAAAATTTACCGGTTCCAGCATCTGTGTATCATAGCCTTTGTTAGTGCGCGTGATCTTTACCAATGCTTGGGCATTGGCATCCCCAATGGGCAAGATCATACGTGCTCCTACGCGCAGTTGCTCGACTAACACCAGAGGAATACCTTCCGGTGCAGCCGTCACAATGATGCCATCATAGGGTGAGAATTCGGGCAGCCCCAGTCCGCCATCAGCGTATTTTGGATGAATATTGCGCAATTTCAACATACGAAAGCGCTGTTTCGCCTGATCCAGCAAGGGTGCAATACGTTCGATGGTATAAACGCGACGCACCAACGGTGCCAAAACCGCTGTCTGGTAGCCAGATCCTGTACCAATTTCCAATATGGTATCCAGGACATCGTCTCCCAATAGCGCCTCTGTCATACGCGCCACGATGTAGGGCTGGGAAATGGTTTGAGCGCGACCAATCGGCAGAGCATTGTTTTCGTAGGCTCGGCTTGCCAGGGCTTCATCGACAAACAGATGGCGGGGTACATCACGCATCACCTGCAAAACCCGTTCATTGCAAATGCCTTCTTGGCGCAACTGCTTCACCAAACGATCTCGGGTACGCTCGGAGGTCATCCCCTGCCCGGCTTTCAAGTTCGCATTCACCCCTCAGCCTCCAAGCCAGGTTCGCAGGGAATCAATGGCACCGTGTCGGGTCAAATCGACTTGCAGGGGGGTGATGGATACACAGGCATTTCTCAACGCAAAAAAATCCGTCCCGGGTCCAGCATCCTGCTCGGGTCCGGCAGGCCCCACCCAGTATATCGGGCGCCCTCTCGGGTCCAGTTCTTTGACCACCGGCTCTGCCTTGTGGCGATGCCCCAAACGGGTAATCTGCATATCTTTTATTTCTGCCAGGGGCAGATCGGGAACATTCACATTCAGTATGGATTCGGGTGCCAGGGGTTTGTTTTTCAAGCGTTCGACCAGTTGCAACGCAATCTGCGCGCCTGTTTCGTAGTGTTCCGGGGTGTGTGAAGACATGGACACTGCCATGGCGGGAAATCCCAGAAATCGTCCTTCTGTAGCCGCAGCCACGGTACCGGAATAGATCACGTCATCTCCCATATTGGCACCGGCATTAATACCTGCCACCACCATATCAGGCTCCTGATCCAGCAATCCGGTAATCGCCAGGTGCACACAGTCTGTGGGGGTTCCTTCCACTCGAATAAAACCATTGTCCATGGTGTAGGCGCGGATAGGTGTTTCCAGGGTCAAGGAGTTGCTGGCACCGCTACGATCCCGGTCAGGCGCAACAACGACAACCTCAGCCACTGTCGCCAGTGCTTCCGCCAACGCCTTGAGGCCAGGCGCTTGGTAGCCATCATCATTGCTCAACAATATACGCATGGCGCAATTTTAACTGAAACAGAACAGGGACACATCCCGATTAATGGTTTCTGTGGGTATAATTAACCCATGAGCACCAAAGACCACAATGCTGACGACGAAATCAATTTTTTTCGTGATGCCATGCAGGGGGTGACACCTTTGCACAACGACAAGGCAGATCCATGGCATAAGCGAAAACGCCCGGTACCTTTGGATATTCCCGATCAGGAGCAGCCGGGAGAGGAGTTTGCGGACAGTTTTGTCGAAACCCCGGATTTTCTTGATTTTCGTCGCCCCGGTATCCAGCACCGTCTCTATTCTGACCTGCAACGCGGGGTGTTGAGTCCCCAGGCAACCCTGGATTTACATGGCATGCGCGCCAAAGATGCGCGGCAGGCGCTGAGCCAGTTTCTCAACCAGTGTACCCGGGCACAATATCGCTGTGTGCGTATCATTCATGGTAAAGGGCGTGGCTCTTCACAGCAGCCGGTATTGAAACAAAAAGTGAATCAATGGCTACCACAAAGGGAGGAGGTGCTGGCATTTTGCTCTGCGCCAAGTTGGGACGGCGGTAGTGGTGCTGCTTATGTTTTATTGTCAAGAAAATGGAGGCGGGATTGAAGCTGTCGCACTATGACACGTCCAGCAATTCCCGCATAACAGCTGTTGCATAGCTGCCGCTGGGTAATCCAAAACCCAAGGTCAGGATGTTTTCTTCCAATTGCCATTGCAGATCCTTTACCGCCACTCTCAACCCGCGACGATCCTGATCAACCCCAAAACGCCGCAAACCACTTATCCAGTCTTGCTCTCCTTGCAACAGCTTATGTTCCAGTTCGCCCACCTCTGTAGTCGGTTGCAACGATCTTCCCGGCTTTCCACACAACGGACCAGTAACATGCAATTGTTGCTGTTGCAGGCGCTCAAGGATTTGCTGATCTTGTAGATCAGCCATGAACTGCCCTCGCCCACCGGCAATTTGCATCACATCCCCTTCCAGCATTTGATTCCAGCTGCCGCTCTCTACTCGCGCTGACAATACCTTGTTGAACAGCCAGGCGCGTGCTGCAGACAGCCAGATACTGCGATTTTCCCTTTTTACCTTGCGCATCTCTCCTGCCAACAACGCTTTGGCATGTTGCAGATTTCTACCTTCCCGGCCAAAACGCTGCGCGCCAAAATAATTGGGAACCCCCTGCTGCGCCACCTGTTGCAAACGTGCTTCCAGCAAATCCTTATCGCCAGAAAACTCACGCACAATCAAGGTAAAACGATTGCCTTTAAGAGTTCCCCGTCGCAGTTTTCGGTGGTGGCGTTGCGCATCCAACAGTTGCAGGTTGTCACCTTCGAGCCCACGCCAATCCGGTGCCTCTTTTCCTGGCAGGTGAACAGAGAAAGTCTGGGTAGTTACTGCCACACGATCTTTTAACCCCGCATAGCTGACATCCCGCGCACGAACGCCCGCAAGACGGGCAATATGAGTCGCCACTTCCGCAGTATTGAGGTTACGCTTGCGAATACGCAACAACACATGCTCGCCCTCTCCAGAAGCCTCTACGCCCAGGTCTTCGTCTACTTGAAAGTCTTCTGCCGAGGCGCGAATCCGACCTGTTCCTGCAACACCGCCCCAGGCACGCGCGAGATTCTGCGTAGGATCAGGCATCGAGCAATAACACCACGGCATGGGCTTCGATGCCTTCGCCACGTCCGGTAAAACCCATTTTTTCGGTGGTGGTGGCTTTTATATTGACACAGGACACATCGACATCCAGGTCTTGAGAAAGGCGTGTTTGCATGGCGTTGATGTGGGCACTCAAGCGTGGTTCCTGAGCAACAACCGTCGCATCGATATTGCCAACCACAAGGGAGCATTTATGAATTTCATCGACCACACGCCGCAACAGGATACGACTGTCGATATCTCTGAATGCGGGGTCATTGTCGGGAAAATGTCTGCCGATGTCGCCCAGTCCGGCGGCTCCAAGCAAGGCATCACACAATGCATGAATCAGCACATCACCATCTGAATGGGCGATCAATCCACGGTCATGGAGAATAGATACACCGCCCAATACAACATGATCACCAAAACCAAATCGATGGGCATCATAACCGTGACCAATACGCACAACTACTTCCTCTTTACATGCTTCATCAAGCGTCGGCGCTTTTGTTGCTGCCGGGTATTGAGTTTGTTCCGCCGCCCCTTGAATGGATTGTCACTGGTGCGGAATTCGATTCGAACTGGCGTTCCCCACAATTTGAATGCTTTGCGAAAACGATTTACCAGAAAACGCTGGTAGGTCAAGGGTACAGACTCTGTCTGATTGCCGTGAATCACAATTATGGGAGGATTTTGCCCTCCCTGGTGGGCATAACGAAGTTTGATGCGGCGACCTCGAACCAGAGGCGGTTGGTGTTCGATGATTGCCTGTTCCAGAATGCGCGTCAGATCAGATGTTTTAAGATCACGGGTAGCGGCGCGATAGGCGGCATCCACCGCCTTCATCAAATGTCCAACACCCGTACCATGCAAGGCTGAGATAAACAGCACTTCAGCAAACGCCAGGAATGGCAGTTTGCGCTCAAGCTCAGATTTTATTCGATCACGTTCATCGCTATGCAGACCATCCCATTTATTGATCACCACCACCAAAGCTCTGCCACTGTCCACCACATGCCCTGCCAGAGTTGCATCCTGCTCCGAGATACCCTGGTGCGCATCCAGCACCAACAGCACTACGTTCGCTTGTTCCATGGCTTGCAAGGTTTTTATGATACTGAATTTTTCAATGGCTTCGGCAATCCGGGCGCGACGGCGTACCCCTGCCGTATCTACCAACGTATATTGTTTGCCACGATGCTCGAAAGGCACCTGAATACTATCGCGGGTAGTTCCAGGTTTATCGAAGGCAACCAGCCGTTCTTCACCCAGCAAACGGTTGATCAAAGTGGATTTGCCGACATTGGGACGCCCCACTACAGCAATTTGCGTACCCCGTGATTCTTCCCCATCATGCTTTTCTGCTGGGGGTAAGGATTCGAGCACCTTATTGACCAGGGGTTTGACACCCTTGCCATGGGCGGAAGAAATAGGCACCGGTTCTCCCAGCCCCAGGGAATGAAATTCCGCCCCGGCAACATCTCGATCCAAAGCCTCTGCTTTATTGGCAACCACGGTAATCGCCTTGCCGGTCTTGCGTAATTCTGCCGCTATTTGCTCATCAGCCCCTGCCAGACCATCCCGCGCATCGACCAGATAAAAAATATGATCCGCTTCTTCAATGGCAAGGCGCACCTGTATATCCATGAGCACTTCCACACCTTCGCGCTCACCACTGATACCACCGGTATCGACTACCACATAAGGACGATTTCCGATACGACCGACACCGTATTGTCGGTCACGGGTCAACCCCGGCTGATCGGCGACCAAAGCATCACGACTGCGAGTAAGTCGATTGAAGAGCGTGGATTTACCCACATTAGGTCTGCCTACCAGGGCAATAACAGGAAGCATAGGATTCTATTCTTCCGGTAATGCCAGTGCCGTCAATTTTCCGTCACTCGCCAACACATACAAGATATCGTCCACGACCAGCGGTGCGACAACAATAGCATCACCTACACGCTGACGTGCCGCCATAGAACCATCATGGGATGACAGCCAATGCAGATAGCCTTCATAATCTCCCACCACGGTGTATTCTCCCTGAAGCGCAGGTGGACTCAGCTTTCTGTTCATCAGTAATTTTTGACGCCAGCGAGCCGCACCGGTATCGGGATCGAGAGACCAGACGAAGCCCTGGGCATCGGTTACTGCCAGTTGCTGCCAATTGACCGCCATATTGTTGTAAACCGAAATTTTTCGTGTCCAGAAGACTTTGCCGCTACCTTCACCCAACGCAGCCACATCACCCTGATAGGCACCACCATAGACAGTACCACTGTATACCAGGGGGTCTGCATCTACGTCCACCATACGTTCCAGATCTGAACGACCGCTGGGCACGGTGATGTGTCCTTCCCATTCGACCAAGCCAGAGTCCAGTGACAAAGCCAACATCTTTCCCCCGGCCAAGCCACAGTAAACAGTACCGCCATTTATCACGGGTGAACTACTGCCGCGCAGGGTAAGTACAGGAACCTTGTGGTCATACAACCATAACTGCTCACCACTGATTGAATCCAGGCCAAACAACTTCCCATCACCCGTGTGAACCACTACCACGCCGTTGCTGATAGCCGGTACAGCAAGAATCTCACTGCTCAACTGCCGCCGCCAGCGTTCTTCACCGGTATGGGTATCAAACGCGACCAACATGCCTTCCTTGGTTCCCAGAGCAACAAGCTCTTCGGCCACACCTGGGCCAGCGGACACGGGAAGCTTGGTTTCTATCTGCCAGATGATTTTTCCGCTATCGGCTTCCATGGCATACAGATCACCATCTGTGTTCGCGACATACAAAACACCATTGTCGACTGCTGGCATCAAACGCCTCAACACAGCTGAGGCATCACCAATATCCCGGCTCCACAACTCTTTGGGTTTGAGCGTGGGAGTGAAATCGACCAGTTCAGCCGGCTCCAGCGCCGGGTCATCGCTACCAAACCATTCGCGTGGATCAGCCATGGTGCCACAACCGGCAAGCAGTACACTGAGCATCATCAACACGGGCAGACGGAATAACAACTTCATACGTTACCCACCCAGTTCCATGAGCTTCATGCGAATCAGACTGGGATCACTGACACCCTTTACCAGTGCCTGGGAAAAAGCCGCTTTCGCGCCATCAATGTCGCCTTTAGCCAGTTTCACTTCTGCTTGAATACTCAGAAACTCTCCCTGGTAGGCATCGTCTTCGGGGTTTGCACTCAAGCTGCCAGCCTGATCAAACGCCTTCATATCCAGCATCAATCGTGCCATGCGAATCTTTGCCAATTTGCTGATGGCTGCTTCACCGCTGTTATCCAGCACCCATTGCAGTTGTACTTTCGCTTTGTCTTTGTCTCCTGCCTGGTATTGCAACTTTGCCATTTCCAGTGCAGTAAACAAGGCATAGGTAGAGCCCTTATTCTCCTTGAGCATGGCATCACCCAGGCGCTGAGCTGTTTCCAGATCATTGTCCAGAGCCGCCTGTGAAAACAGTTCGAAGCTGGCTGAGGCGCTTTCAGCCTGGACACGCTGATATTCCAACCAACCTTTTCCACCACCAACAACTGCCAGACCCAGTGCCACACCACCAATGACTGATTTACCATTTTCTTTCCACCATTTCTTGATGGCTTCAACCTGTTCTTCTTCTGTCTGATAAGTGCTCACTACACTAGTCTCCAATAATATCTTTCAAAAATATTGCCAAATCACTATGGGCAACCGAAATCTGCTCCTGCTCACGGCGCAGCCATTTTACACCAACATTCTGTTTTTCCAGTTCATCATCGCCCATCACCAGTGCCACTTCTGCACCGCTACGGTCTGCTTTCTTGAACTGAGATTTGAAACTTCCGCCCCCACAATTCACCTGCAATCTCAACCCGGGCACTGCATCACGAAGTTTTTCAGCCAATACCATTCCTGCCGATTGGGCAGCATCCCCGGCAAGAACCATATAGGCATGGGGTGTTGCATGGGTTAAAGGCGTTTGCTGCAAGCTTTCCAACACAGCCACCAGACGTTCAACGCCCATGGCGAATCCAACTGCAGGGGTTGCTTTGCCCCCCAATTGGGCAACCAGACCATCATATCGGCCTCCGGCACATACGGTACCCTGGGCACCGAGCAGGTCAGTAACCCACTCAAAAACCGTGCGGGAATAGTAATCCAGCCCCCGCACCAGGCGTGGGTTGATCACATAGTCGACGCCTGCGGCATCCAGCCCTTGGGTAATGAAGGCAAAATGCGTCCTGGATTCTTCACCAAGATCATCCATAAGAGAAGGTGCAGCAGCAATAAGCTCCGCCATCTCCGGGTTCTTGGAGTCAAGAATACGCAGGGGATTGCTTTCAAGACGACGCAAACTATCCGCATCGAGTTGATCACGATGTTGTTCCAGATAAGCAACCAAACGCTGCCGATAGGCGGTTCGTTCATCCGCAGTACCCAAGGTATTGAGCTGCAATTCCAAACCAGGAATATTCAGCCGCTGCCACAAGCGTGCGCTGGCGAGTATCACTTCCAGATCAATATCTGCACCACTCATACCATAGGCTTCCAAACCAATCTGCTGGAACTGGCGATAACGTCCTTTTTGTGGACGCTCATGGCGGAACATGGGGCCTTGATACCATAAACGCTGCACCTGGTTGTGAAGCAAGCCGTTGTCCATACATGCGCGTACACAACTGGCCGTACCTTCCGGGCGTAATGTCAGGTAATCGCCATTGCGATCCTGAAATGTGTACATCTCCTTTTCCACAATGTCCGTTACTTCGCCAATAGAGCGTTTGAATAACTCTGTCATTTCCAGAATCGGTGTGCGTATTTCACGATAGGCATATGACTGAAACAAGTCACGCACCGTATCTTCTACGAACTGCCATAAAGGCGTCTCGTCTGGCAGGATGTCGTGCATCCCTCTGATTGCCTGGATTTTCTTAGCCATCTAGTTTTTCGTGGGGTCAAAAGTTAACTTGGCGACATTGCCCTTGGTATAAGGCGCAAGATCAAATTCTTTTCCATTTACCAAAATACGGGCATTCCGGACATTACCCAGTACCATTTTATAAGGCGGTTTACCTTTGAGCACATGCTCTTCCCCAGCCTGACGTCGACCAACCAGCTTGTAGGTACGGGTGCTGTCACGCACATCTACCCAACAATCACCGCTGAAAGACAATTGCACCTGCGGGAGTGTAACCTGAGGTAATTCATTCTCATCCGCTACTACTTCAGTGGCAGGCTCGGAAACCTCAGTTACTGAAGGTTCGGCCAATGCTTCGGGAGTATTGACCATCTCTGGTGGCGGGGTTGTTTGTTGGGCTTGATTATCGACAGATGTATCAGCTTCCGTCGATATCGTTACCTGTTGCTGGGTAGTTGCTGTTACCGGGGCAGTGGTTTCCTCTACTACCAACTGCGCTTCGTTGTTGGCGGTTACTGCTTCTGATTTTTTGTCCAGATATGATTTCAACCACAATCCAAACACACTGATCAGGGCAACCACAATCAACACGGTGGCAACTCGCACCAAACCATGGTTGCTACGAATTTCCTTTCTTACACCCTGGGCAACTGCGGGGGGTACAGTACAATCTTCCCCCTCTGGACAACGCTGTTTGAATTCCTTGAGAATAACATCAGCAGGCACGCCAACCAGACGCGCAAAATTTCGATAGTAGCCGCGTACGAATACACGCGCTGGCAGGATTTCGTAATTTTCTTCTTCCAGAGCTTCCACCATAACTCTACTCAGATGCAATTGCTCTGCTACGGTCGCCACTTCCATCCCCATGGCTTCCCTTGCCTTCTTCAAGAGCTTACCCGGGGAAGGCGTTTGAGCGGAAGAAGCATTCTGGGGTTTCTTCTGGGACTGGCGTCTTTTCTTCTTGATAGCGGTCATAATCTATGCTCAATAGCCAAGTTTTTGCGCCTGTTCCGAATCAGGAAACTCTGATTTGAGCAAAATCTCATCACTTCTGGCTTGATTGGCATCACCCAGCTTACGCTCGGTAAGAATGCTCAAATACAGTAGTGAGGCAGTGGGTTTTGCCACTTCCCGGTAACGTTCCAGATAAGCCCTGGTAGACAAATATTTTCCCTGGTCATAACGCACCTGCGCCATTTGCTGCAAGGCCTGGGGATACCCGGGGTTTCGCTCCAATGCCTTCAACAGATAGGCTTCTGCTTTTGTCAGATCCCCAGCCTTGCGCGCACAATATCCAGCATTCGACAAGGATACCCAAGGCGTTTGGTACAAGGGGTTTTGCAATGCCTTTTCAAACAAGGGAAGCGCTTTTTTATGTTCACCCAATTTGCACAAATAACTGCCATAGGCGTTCAAGGCATATGGATTCTTGTCATCGACCTCCATGGAACGTTGGTAGGAAGCATTGGCAAGACCATTTTCACCCAAGGTTTCATACACCAATGCAAGCACCAAATGCGCGTTGGCATTATTTGGTCCTCTGGCAACGGCTTTTTTGGCTTTATTCAGTGCAGTACTGTGATCGCCGTGACGCAGGTATTCATACGCCAGTTTCACATAAGTATCGGACGCTGACTCATAGTTCTTGTCGCGCCCCAAATCACCAGTTTTAGATTGTTCTTCTTCTTTGATCATTCCCGGATTACAGGCAGCCAAAATCAATGGCAGTAGCATCCACATGATGCGTTTCATACAGATAGTCTCCGTTGTTGACGTTCACGCAGAGATACCAGGGTGCGCCCACTACGATCCTTGACCTGACCAACCAGTTGGCCACAGGCAGCATCGATATCATCACCCCGGGTTTTGCGCAGGATCGCCATGATACCCGCTTTCATCAATTTCTGACGAAAAGCCTCGATGCGCTCTGGCGGGGACGTCTTGTAATCCGTTCCCGGGAATGGGTTGAAGGGAATCAAATTCATTTTCGAGGGCGTACCTTCGAGCAATCGAATCAATGCCTTGGCGTGGGCAATACTATCGTTGACCCCGTCGAGCATGACGTATTCCCAGGTTATTTTACGCCGTTTGTCATTCTTGATGAATTCACGGCAAGCGGGAATCAATTCTTCCAAGGGGTATTTTTTATTGATAGGAACCAATTGGTCACGCAGTGCATTGTCTGGCGCATGCAAAGAAACAGCCAGACTGACATCCGACGCTTCTCTCAGTCGGTACAAATTAGGAACAATACCGGAAGTACTGATAGTAACCCGGTATTTTGACAACATGTAGGTGAGATCATCCTGCATCAGGTCCATGGCGCTGACCACGGGTTCAAAATTTGCCAGAGGTTCACCCATGCCCATCATCACCACATTGGTTGGGGACTTTCCCATCTGGCGGGTGGCATGCCACACCTGACCAATAATTTCTCCCACAGTCAGGTTCCGGTTGAAACCTTGCTTGGCGGTAGAACAAAAAGAACAATCCAGTGCGCAGCCCACCTGGGAAGACACACAAACCGTGCTGCGATTACCGTCAGGCAGATAAACGGTTTCCACCCGCTGGCCATCGGCCAATTCCATCACCCACTTGACCGTACCATCCGCAGATGGATGCTCAAGCACAATTTCAGGCAAGCGAACCTCTGCCTGTTGCTGCAAACTCCCACGCAGTTTCTTGGAAAGGTCTGTCATCTGCTCAAAATCAGTGACGCCATGTTTGTGAATCCACTTCAACACATTGCGCCCATGAAACGGCTTGACCCCGAGACCAATGAAATATTCTTCCATCGTCTTACGATCCAGGTCGAGCAAATTTACCGGTTTGTCTGTTGCCACAATGTTTCCAAGTAGAGGTCTAAAATAAGACCATTGATACTATTTATAGATGAAGCAGGCGATTTTACCCCGTGCAACAGATTTCTGCCAACAAATTCACACTGCCTGTTGACCTTGGCCAGTGAATGGCAGCTACCTCTGTCACTTTTTCGACAAAAAGAATTTACATATATTTTTCAATCAATTAAATAAAATATCTGAAATAGGCTTTAACAGGGTGTTGAAACACAGCGTTTTTCGACACCCTGAAGGAAGGGGAAAATATTGATTGAGCTATAACTTGAAAACAATCCATGGTTGCAAGCACAATATGGCAACCATCCCTTCTTTGACCTTGCAGCGGAAACCCTCTCTCTCATGCTTCAACAACTCTTTGCATTTGTAGCACTATTCACTCTCTCTTCACTAAACCTGGCAGCAGCGGATAAAACACCTATGCCCTACCCAGACGCAAAAAAAATTCAGCACATCGATGTCTATCATGGCATCGAAGTCAGCGACCCCTACCGCTGGTTGGAAAACCTGGATTCAGCTGAAACCCGCTCATGGGTGGAAAAAGAGAATCTGCTGACCAATGCCTGGCTGGAACGTTTTCCCGAACGGCATAAAATTCAGGATAGACTGACTGAGTTGTGGAACTACGAGCGCTATTCTGTTCCTTACAAAATAGCAGGACGTTATTTTTTTAAACGCAATAATGGGTTGCAGAACCAGGCGGTAGTTTATACACAGCGGAACTTGAACGAACAGCCCAAGGTGCTTATTGATCCCAATACCCTGTCCAAAGATGGCACCGTAGCGCTGAAAGGCTCAAGTGTCAGCCCCGATGGAAAATATTATGCCTACGCCATCGCCGATGCTGGCTCAGACTGGACTGAATGGCGTATTCGCGACATCGATAGTGGTAAAGATCTGGATGATCGTTTGAAGTGGATAAAGTTTTCCGGTGTTTCATGGTCAGCAGACAGCAAAGGGTTCTACTACTCCCGCTACGACGCGCCAGAAGGCGGTGATAAACTCAAGGATATCAATTATTTTCCCAAGCTGCGCTACCACAAATTGGGCGATTCTCAGGACAAGGACAGGCTCATCTATCATCGCCCCGATCACAAGGACTGGTCTTTCGGCGGCATTGCCACTGAGGATGGAAACTATCTGTTGATCGAAGTGGGGCGTGGCACCGAAGACAAGAATTTGCTCTATTTCCAGGAGCTCAATCAACCTGACGCCCCTATCAAACCTCTCATTGAAACCTGGCAAGCCAGCTATTCCTACCTCGGCAACCAGGGTTCCAGATTCTGGTTCTTGAGCAATGATCAGGCGCCGAAAAAACGCATCCTGGAAATCGACCTGAAGCAGCCAGGGCGTGATCACTGGAAAGAAGTCCGCGCCGAATCGAAGGACACCATCGAAACCGTAAGCATGGTCAACAACAGCTTCATCATCAGTTATCTTCACGATGCCTGGCACAAAATCATGGTACAGCCGCTGCAAGGCAAATCCTGGGAGCTACAGTTACCCGGCATTGGTAGTGCGGGTGGTTTTTCTGGCGAACAAGATGCCACAGAAACCTTTTATTCATGGACCAGCTTCAACACGCCAGCACGTATCTATCATCTGGATTTGAAAACCCGGAAAAGCAGCCTGTTCAAACAGCCAGAAGTAAAATTCAATCCCGATGACTATGTCACCCGCCAGGTGTTCTATCACAGCAAAGACGGAACCCGAATACCCATGTTCATCACCCACAAGCGCGGTCTGAACATGGATGGCAGCAATCCGACCTTGCTCTATGGCTATGGTGGTTTCAATATTTCCCTGACGCCTTATTTCTCTGTCACCAATCTGGTGTGGATGGAAATGGGTGGTGTGTATGCGGTTCCCAGCCTGCGTGGTGGAGGAGAGTACGGCAAGGCCTGGCATGAAGCCGGCACCAAAACACGGAAACAGAATGTCTTCGATGATTTTATTGCAGCAGCCGAATGGTTGATCACCAAAAAATACACCTCTCCCCAACATCTGGGTATCGCAGGAGGGAGCAACGGCGGTCTGCTGGTTGGCGCAACCTTGTTACAACGTCCTGAACTGTTTGCCGCTGCCGTACCTGCCGTTGGCGTACTGGACATGTTGCGCTTCAACAAATTTACTATTGGCTGGGCCTGGGAATCTGACTATGGCTCTCCTGACAATGAAGAAGAATTCAAGGCTTTGTATGCTTATTCGCCCTATCACAATGTAAAGCCTGGCATAGCATATCCCGCCACCCTGGTGATTACTGCCGATCATGATGATCGAGTCTACCCTGCCCACAGTTTTAAATTTACTGCCGCATTGCAGGCAGCCCAAGCCGGGGACAAGCCCATTCTGATACGCATCGAAACCCGTGCCGGACATGGCGCAGGAAAACCTACCAGTAAACGCATTGAAGAAGCGGCAGACAAATTGGCATTCTTGCGCTATTTTCTGAAATGAAACAAAGGGCAGTACAGATCTGTTCATGAATTGCATCTACGCTCATGAACAGATCAGCCCTGCCCTGGCTGAATGCTCACTACTCAGCCTAATTTTATACAAGACTGTAAATCATTGATTATTCGGGCTTCGGCAGCTGGGATGCTGCCGCAGAGCGTACATGGATGTATTTACAGCGCCCCGTATAATCAATAGCTTACAGTCTCCACCAGTTATGACACTGAGTAAGTCACGTTGGATGGAGTAATTTAACTTACGGCTGCTCCAGAATTTTCCCAATGCGTTTCTTCATTACAC
>CAYXOS010000035.1:0-19939 GCA_964467115.1 uncultured Sedimenticola sp. | reverse complement strand
CCGTTGAATTCCTCTTAAATTGACCAACTTTCACACAATTTATATTTTTTCTTTTATAAACAATTAATTATATAAACAACATAAAGACAAACTTTCAATCTGAAGCCTAAACATCCGATAATTGCCCCGCAAAATGTGACTTGTGTATAACAATAGGTAGATTATGGGTAGGAAGCAGGTAAAATACCCTCATGAAGAATCTTGAACCCGACTATTGGAAGCACAAATCACTGGCTGACATGAACACTGAAGAGTGGGAAGCCTTGTGTGATGGTTGTGCAAAATGCTGTTTGCATCGCCTTGAGGACGAAGATACCCGGGAAATATATTTTACCAACGTCCATTGTCGACTGTTGGATATTCCCAACAGTCGCTGCAGCGACTACCCCAATCGCTCCAAGCGGGTATCCGATTGTGTCACCATCACCCTCGAAGAACTGCAGGATCCGTACTGGCTGCCCAGTACCTGCGCCTATCGACTGCTGGCAGAAAACTGCGCCTTGCCTGACTGGCATCCCCTGGTTTCTGGCGATCCCAATACCGTATTCGATTCGGGAAATGGCATCAACGGACGCACTATTTGTGAAGATGATGCTGACGAGCTTCACCATCACCTCATTGACTGGATCAAATAATGGCGCAAGGTAGCCAGCTCTACCACGGACAAATTCAACTCTCAGATACCGATTTGCATCGGTATGAATCCTTGAGCTTCTCTACTCCCCAACATCCCTCAGAGAAACCTGAAAGACTGGTGTTGCGCTTGCTTGCCTACGCCCTACTGTATGAACAGGGAATGGGCTTCCGTAAAGGCGGCCTCAGCGAAGGGGAAGCCCCTGACTTGGCAATCAAAGATGACACCGGTCGCATCGTACACTGGATCGATGTAGGAACCCCGGCGCTGGAACGTGTACAAAAAGCAGCGAAACGCACGCCAAAAGTCACCGTGGTAACCCACACTGGATTGCTATTGCGCTGGAAACGACAGCACGGCGACAAGCTCGCTGATTTCTCTGGAGAGATCTTGTGCCTGGAAGAGCCGTTGATAAATGCCCTGGTTTCTTCACTACCACGACGCTTCGACTGGCAAGTTACTGTTTCCGGCGGCACCCTATACCTCGACAACCACAATGATGCCTTGCAAGGCCAACTGACTTATCCAAGCTTATAAGGGTTGCGACCATCCGGTTGCGCTTGAAAACGCCGATACGTCCATTGGTATTGCGCCAATGCCTGACAGGTCAGTTTTTCCACTCCCGCATTCAACGCAGCGGCAGCAATTTCTGCATCCTGGTCGGCAATGGCATCTTCTGCCGGCAAACCGATGACCTTGTAGGCAGGATTGCCTCCTGTGCGTACAAAAGAAATAAAATACACGGGCGCACCAGTTTTACGCGCAAAGCGATTCACCAAGGTCATGGTCAGTGCTGGCACACCAAAGAAAGGCGCAAAGGCCGCCCCACCACCTTTCGCTGTTTTAGGCTGCTGGTCAGGCAGGATAACAATCAACTCCCCCTGTGACAGTGCCTGATATAACGCCTTTATGCCGTTTCGATCCGTGGCAACCATGCGATTCTTCCCGGGGCGATTTCGCCCCTCCAGCATCACGGACTCCAATCCTTCCTTGCGCGGCGGACGATACAGACCCGTAGCTTTGCCAATCGCCCCAAAAAAATGGGCGCTGATTTCAAAATTGCCCAAATGAGGCATGGCAACCACCACACCTTTACCTTGTGCCATCAAGTCACGAATCTCGTCCGGCACTGTTCCCATATCCAGACGCTTCAACCAGGCGTTGGTATTGCCATACCAGACTGCCGGCATTTCCAACAGGGTAATTGCGTTTTCTTTCAGCGTTGCCTTGAGCAGTTGTTCACGCTCAGCTTCTTCCATGTCGGGAAAACACAACTGTAGATTGATCCGGGCATTATCCAACTCCCGATTTGGAATGCGGTATGCCAACCAGCCAACAAAGCGCCCCAATGCCCTCAATAGCGGCAGAGGCAATATACTCAAAAAACGAATAAAATAACGCAACAAGCGGGTTCGCATACTCAACCATGCTCTATAATCATCAACTTTCATTCAGTTTAACCGGAAAATCTCATGGAAACAGCATTGCCTATCGCCATCTCGGCAAAAAACGCCTATTCCCTGATTCAGGAAACACCCCGGGCACTGCTGATCGATGTTCGCTCCAGTATGGAGTTTTTATTCGTCGGGCATCCCGTAGGCGCTGTTCATATTCCCTGGATAGATGAACCCGATTGGGACATCAATCCCAACTTTGCCACCGATATTCGTAAACTGTTACTGGGTGGAATTGTTTGTGAAGAGGAGCAGAGTTGTGCGCCGGTAATCCTGATTTGTCGCAGTGGCAAGCGCTCGTTGCAGGCAGGAAAATGCCTGTTGGAAGCAGGCATGACCGACATATACAACATCGATGAAGGCTTTGAGGGTGAACTCAACGAATTTCATCAACGCAGCACCATCAACGGCTGGCGATTTCAAGGTCTGCCCTGGGAGCAATGCTAAGGAACCTCTGATCGAATCCATGAACTCACAGATCACAGCCGCAGAAACAAACAGCTTCATTGGCTACCCAGATGCAGGTAAGGGACATGAACAGGAGTATTGGCCAGGAACTGCACCTTGTTCTCAAATACTTCACGCACAATCTGCTTGGTACAGAATAAATCAGAGGTTTCCTAAATGACAGTTCTGCTATGCAGTGAAGCCCCCGGAGAAGGGCTTGGTGAATTACTGGCAAAATACGCCATGCGACTGCAATGGGTAGAGAACGATCAAAGCATCCCCGGTTCCCATTTTGGTGACCCGGAAGCCGGATTGATTGGCAACACCCTTCTGGTTCGCGGCGACACACCATTGCATTCTGCCTTCCATGAAACCTGCCACTATATCTGCATGGATCAGCAACGTCGGGAGAATCTGCACACCGATGCTGGCGGTGGCTATGATGAAGAAAATGGCGTCTGCTATTTACAGATACTCCTGGCTGATTACCTGCCAGGGTTTGGCAGCGAGCGCATGTTTCAGGATATGGACGAATGGGGATACAGCTTCCGCCTGGGCTCCAGTCGCGCCTGGTTTGAACAGGATGCAGAAGATGCACAAGCCTGGTTAATTCGTTACCATCTGATCGACCGCTCCAACCGACCCACGTGGATGCTCCGACAATAACAAAGGACGCTCATGATAAAAAAATGTCTGTTTCCTGCCGCTGGCTACGGCACCCGTTTTCTACCTGCCACCAAATCCATTCCCAAGGAAATGCTGCCTATCGTCAACAAACCCCTGATCCAATATGGTGTTGAGGAAGCAGCCCAGGCAGGCATGACGGATATCGCCATCGTTACTGGTCGGGGCAAGCATGCCATTGAAGATCTGTTCGACAACAACCGTATTATCGAAGACGCCATTCAGGGTTCAGAAAAGGAGTCCTTGTTGGAAGACACCAACACCTTGATGAAGAACTGCAGTTTCTCCTATACCCGTCAGAAGCAAATGAAAGGATTGGGCGATGCCATTCTCAGCGGGGAACCCCTGATCGGCAATCTACCTTTTGGCGTGGTACTTGCCGATGATTTGTGCATTGGAGAAAACGGGCAAGATGGTGTGCTGAAACAAATGCTGAGCATTTATGCACAACACCAATGCAGCATCATTGCCGTTGAAGAAGTGCCTGATGAAGACACTCATATGTATGGCATTGTGTCCGGCAAAGAAATCAGTCCGGGCATCTACGCAATCGACGATATGGTAGAGAAACCCGATCCGGGTTCAGCGCCAAGCAAACTTGCCATTATTGGTCGCTATCTGTTGACGCCGGATATCTTCGAACTGTTACGCAATACACCTGCCGGTGCTGGGGGAGAAATCCAGATCACGGATGCACTCAAGGCACAAATCAAGACCACTGGTGTGATTGGCTACCGGTTTCGCGGACAACGTTTCGATTGCGGCAGCATCCCCGGCTTTGTGCAGGCGACCAACTACTTTTACCAACATTTCTTCCAAGCCAAATAAACTGATTTGATTCACCCCCAGTGATTTTCGCTTCAAACGATCAAGTCCGACATGCTCCCAGATCACAGAAAATACAAATTTCCTGAGCATTATCAAAGCATCCCACCCCTGAATACCTTATTATATGCGGGTTGCCTGTCAACCGCAGGTCACTTACTCTTGCCAATATTCTAAGGAACACAGCCTAGCCCATGTCGGAATACGCACTCATACTGGTCAGTACTGTTTTGGTAAACAATTTTGTACTGGTCAAATTTCTCGGACTCTGCCCTTTCATGGGAGTGTCTCGAAAACTGGAAACAGCCATGGGTATGGGTTTGGCGACGACTTTTGTGCTGACGCTTTCATCCGTTGCCAGCTATCTGGTAAATGCCTATATGCTGGAGCCTTTGGGATTGGAATACATGCGCACCATCGCCTTTATTCTAGTAATTGCCGTGGTGGTGCAATTCACGGAAATGGTGATGCATAAAACCAGCCCGGTACTGTATCAGGTACTGGGGATTTTCCTTCCTCTGATCACCACCAACTGCGCCGTACTCGGTGTGGCATTGCTCAATACTCAGGAACAGCATAATTTTATCCAGTCTGCCTTGTATGGATTTGGGGCTGCAGTTGGCTTTTCCCTGGTGTTGGTATTGTTTGCCGCCATGCGCGAGCGGGTCAACGTCGCCGACGTACCTGAACCCTTCAAAGGTAATGCCATTGCCCTGATCACCGCTGGTCTCATGTCCATGGCATTCATGGGCTTTTCTGGTCTGGTATCGGGATAATCATGCTGACCGCCATTCTTGCCATTGCCTTGCTCTCTACAGCATTTGGTTTGCTCCTGGGCTATTCTGCTATCCGCTTCAAGGTGGAAGGCGACCCGCTGGCAGATCAAATCGACGCCGTACTGCCCCAAACCCAGTGCGGACAATGTGGATTCGCAGGCTGTCGTCCTTATGCCGAAGCCATTGCCGCCGGTGAAGCCGAAATCAATCGTTGTCCTCCAGGTGGCGAAGCCGGCATGTTGGCCCTCGCTGACCTGCTCGGAAAAGATCCGGTTCCTCTTGAAGACAGCGATGCCGCCAACAAGGACAAAGCCATCGCCCATATCCGTGAGAACGAATGCATTGGCTGTACCCTTTGCATACAGGCCTGCCCAGTAGATGCCATTGTTGGCGCTGCCAAGCAGATGCACACGGTAATCGTTGAGCAATGCACAGGCTGTGAACTGTGCCTGCCACCTTGCCCCGTGGAATGTATCGAGATGGTGCCGGTAAAAACTACTCTCAGCAACTGGAAATGGCCTTTCCCTGAAACTGACCTGAAACCCCAGAACTCCCAGGAGCAAGCACCGTGATCACCCACAATCCAGGACGCTGGGATTTTCACGGCGGCATTCATCGCGCAGACAAAAAAGCATTGTCTGCAGGAAAATTTCTGGGCAAAGTTTCCCTTCCCGATGTTCTGACCTTGCCGTTGCAGCAGCATATCGGCGCCATGGCGGAACCGACTGTTAGCGTTGGCGAACGTGTCCTGAAAGGGCAAACCATCGCCAGAGTCAGCGAATACATCGGCGCGCCTATCCATGCCCCCACTTCCGGCACCATCCTCAGCATTGACGAACAACCCGTCCCCCATCCTTCGGGACTGAGTGCCCCCTGCATCCGTCTTCAAGTTGACGGTGAAGATGAATGGGGCGAACTGCCAGAGCCTCTTCCTTATTTTGATGACCTCGATCCATCACTGCTACGCGAGCGCATTCGCTGGGCAGGCATTGTGGGGCTGGGTGGTGCGGCTTTTCCCACCAGCGTAAAAGTCAATCATGGCCCTGACCGCCCGATTCAGACCCTGGTGATCAATGGCGCTGAATGTGAGCCCTATATCACTTGTGATGATTTGCTGATGCGCAACCAGGCAGATCGTATCGTGGAAGGCATCAAGATTCTTTTGTACGTGGTTGATGCTGAAGAATGTCTGATTGGTATCGAAGACAACAAACCTCAAGCCATCGCCGCCATGCGTCAGGCAGTATTGGAATCGGGGCTGAAAGACGTTCAGGTGGTTCAAGTACCTACCCGCTATCCCATGGGGGGAGAAAAACAACTGATCAAGGTGTTGACCGGCAAGGAGGTGCCTTCTCATGGCATTCCTTCAGAGGTGGGCGTGCTATGTGTAAATGTTGCCACCACCGCTGCCGTTACCGATGCCATCATGGCAGCAAGACCTCTACTCAGTCGTCTGGTGACCATTACCGGAGAAGGCATCTCCGCAGCAGGCAACCTGGAAGTGGCTTTCGGCACACCCATGTCAAAATTGATTTCCCATGCTCAAGGCTTTACCGACAAAGCATATAAACTGATTCTTGGCGGTCCCATGATGGGCTTTACCCTGGGCAACGATGATGTTCCGGTTACCAAGGGTACGAACTGCCTACTGGTTGCCAGCAAGGAAGAAGCACCCGACCCCGATAAGGCATTGCCCTGTATTCGTTGTGGCAAATGCGTGGACGCCTGTCCAGCACAACTGTTGCCACAACAACTCTACTGGTACGCACGTGCCAAGGATTTCGACAAAACCCAGGAATACAACCTGTTTGATTGTATTGAATGCGGCTGTTGTTCCTGGGTATGTCCTTCGCATATTCCGCTGGTGCAATATTATCGATTTGCAAAAACCGAAACCTGGGCGTTGGAGAAAGAAAAGCAGCAGGCAGAAGAAGCCCGTCGCCGCCATGAAGCCAGAGTAGAACGGTTGGAAAGACTGGATCGGGAACGCAAGGCGCGACTACGACAAAAGAAAGAAGCCTTGGAAAAAAAGACGGCAAGTGGTGCCCATGACCCCAAAAAAGCTGCGATCGAAGCGGCCATGAAGCGGGTCGCTGCCAAGAAAGCCAAACAAACAGAAGAAAGTGAGGAAAAATAATGAACTCACTTTTACAACTGAGGAACTCAGGTTGAAATTCCCCGTACACACATCTCCCTATGGTCAACTTCCCAATGATGTGACCCGTGTCATGGGATTGGTGTTGTTGGCACTTGTGCCAGGCATCATCGCACTGGTGTACTACTTTGGCTGGGGCGTGATCATCAACATTGGTATTGCTGTTACCACAGCACTGGTTGCAGAGGCAGGCATACTGCATTTGCGTAAACGACCTGTCGCACCGACACTGATGGATTTGAGCGCCGTGGTTACCGCTGTCCTGCTTGCCATTGCCTTGCCGCCTTTGCTTCCCTGGTGGATCACCATGTTAGGCGTATTGTTTGCCATTGTTATGGTCAAACACCTTTATGGTGGGCTGGGGTATAACCCTTTCAACCCCGCCATGGCAGCGTATGTCTTGCTACTGGTATCCTTTCCTTTGTCCATGACACGTTGGCTACCGCCTGAAATGCTCAACACTCACCCACTGGGTTTCCTGCAAACCCTGAACATCATTTTTGGTGGTACGCTCCCTGACAGCCTGACCTGGGATGCCATCACCAGTGCTACCCCGCTGGATGAGATGCGCACCCAACTGGAAATGAACAAGACCATGAGTGAGATTTCCCAAAGCCCCATTTGGGGCAGCTTTGGTGCCAGGGGCTGGGAATGGATTGGCAATTGGTTTTTACTCGGTGGTTTGTTTCTTCTGTGGCGCAAAGTAATCAGCTGGCATATCCCCGTCGCCATGATTCTGGGATTGCTAGTGAGTTCCGGCGTCTTCTGGCTATTTGACCCCGAAGCCATGCCCTTCCCCGGTTTTCATCTGTTCAGCGGCGGTATGATTCTGGGCGCTTTCTTTATCGCCACCGATCCCGTTACTGCCAGTACCACACCCAAAGGCAGGCTGATCTACGGTTTTCTAATTGGCTTCACCGTGTTCGTCATCCGTACCTGGGGGGGTTATCCTGATGCCGTGGCATTTGCCGTGTTATTGATGAATATGGCCGCACCCACCATCGATTACTACACCCAGCCCAAGGTGTTTGGTGCCAGGAAAGATCAACATGGCTAAACTGAACAAGAATATTTTTATCAGCGCCGCCATACTTGGTATTTTTGGTGTCCTGGGTTCTGCCCTGGTTGCCCTTACCTGGACCGCCACCGCTGACCGTATTGCGCTGAATCAGCAACAGGCATTTTTGCGTAATGTGTACAAACTGATCGATCGCAACAGCATCGATAATGATCTACTCAAGGATGTCATCAGCATACAATCCTCTGATCTCTCCAAAACCAGCGTTCAGGTTTATCGCGCCCGCAAACAAGGAAAACCCGTTGCCGTGATATTCAGCCCGGTACAAGGTCCAGGATATGCCAGCCCGATTCGTATGATGATTGCCGTGCGTGCAGATGGCGTACTCGGTGGCGTACGAGTGCTGGCACACATGGAAACCCCAGGACTAGGGGATAAAATTGACGAGAGTCGTTCTGACTGGATTTTGGGTTTCGAAGGGAAATCCCTGGACAATCCCCCTATCGAAAAATGGAAAGTGAAGAAAGACGGGGGCGTCTTCGATCAATTTACCGGGGCAACCATTACACCTCGCAGCATAGTGGCAACGGTAAAACGCACTTTGCTCTATTTCCAAAAGGAAAAGACCAAACTGTTCAAAGCGCCCACCGAAGAAACCGACGAAGTACCCTTCCATTGAGGAAAGAAGCATGAGCATGAGCTACCGAGAAATCATCAACAACGGTCTTTGGGGAAACAATCAGGCACTGGTTGCACTACTTGGGCTTTGCCCGTTACTTGCTGTTTCCAACACCCTTATCAATGGGCTGGGGCTGGGACTGGCAACCACATTGGTATTGATCCTTTCCAACGGCACCATTTCTTTCATTCGAAACTGGGTACGACAAGAAGTGCGTCTACCTGTTTTCGTACTGGTGATTGCCTCCTTTGTTACGGCGGTGGAATTGGCAATGAATGCCTGGTTTCATGACTTGCACAAAATCCTCGGCATCTTTATCCCCCTTATCGTCACCAATTGCACCATTGTCGGTCGTGCCGAGGCTTTTGCCTCACGCAATCCTGTTCCACAGTCCATGGTAGATGGTTTGAGTATTGGTGCAGGTTTCACCCTGGTGCTGATGACACTGGGCGGACTTCGCGAGTTCATTGGTCAAGGCACGATTTTGTCCGGCATCCACTTGATGTTCGGTGAATCAGCAAGAGGCTTGAGCTTTTCCATGGGCGATAATTTTCATGGATTGATTCTTGCCATCCTGCCCCCTGGTGCATTTTTTGGGCTGGGTTTACTCATCGCGCTGAAGTATTTGATCGACAAACGTATCGCAGCACGGGCACAAGCCGCTGAGGCTGTTATTCCTCCTGCTGATGCCATCTCTGCTACAGACGGATGAATCAGGAGAAACGCCGCGAAATCTTTGAGCGTCTGCGGGCAGATAACCCGAATCCGACAACTGAGCTGAATTACAGCAATCCATTTGAGTTACTGATTGCAGTGATACTCTCTGCCCAGGCGACGGATGTGGGGGTCAACAAGGCAACAGCGAAACTCTATCCTGTAGCCAATACTCCCCAAGCCATCCTCGACCTGGGTGAAGAAGGCTTGAAGCAATACATCAAGACCATCGGTTTGTACAACAGCAAGGCGAAAAATATTATTTCCACTTGCGCCATACTTGTGCAAAAACACCATGGCAAGGTTCCTGAACAACGTGAGGATTTGGAAGCCCTGCCCGGCGTGGGAAGAAAAACTGCCAATGTCGTCCTCAACACGGCTTTTGGTCAGCCCACCATGGCAGTAGACACCCATATCTTCCGCGTCAGCAATCGCACCGGTATTGCCAAAGGCAAAAATGTCCTGGAAGTGGAAAAGAAGTTATTACGTCATATCCCCAAAGAATTCATGCAAGATGCCCATCACTGGCTGATTTTACACGGTCGTTACACCTGCATTGCACGGAAACCACGTTGTGGCTCTTGCCTGATCGAAGACCTGTGTGAGTTCAAGGATAAAACTGATATTTGAGCTGATCTGTTCATGGTGATCATTCGGGTAGCAAGGGTTGCTCATCGTCCAAATCATCCAGTTCCACTTTTTCTATTTTGGTGAAACGGCTACTGATTTTCTGTGCGGAGGTGTTGACTTGTTTGACATCTTCGTGAGCCATACGAATATGCCCCGCAAGTTTGTCCATACGTTGCTGAAAACGACCAAAATCCTTGGATAGATATCGCAGGTGCTCCTGGATAATATGCACCTGCTTGCGCGTAGCCACATCCTTGATGACCGCCCTTGCGGTAGTCAACACCGCCATCAATGTCGTTGGTGAGACCAGCCACACGCGCTGCCGTTGCGCTTCTTCCACCAACTCTGGAAAATGGGCATGAATTTCCGCGAACAAGGACTCTGCAGGAAGAAACATGACAGCGCCATCGGCTGTTTCACCTGAAATCAGGTATTTGTGCGCAATATCATGAATATGTTTTTTGATATCCTGACGAAATTGTCGCCGCGCCTGAACCCGCTCTGCTTCACTGGCATCGTTGTCCATCATACGTTGGTAGCTTTCCAGGGGAAATTTGGCATCAATAGCGATATTACCCGTAGGCTCTGGCAGAGTGAGCAAACAGTCGACCCGGGTACCATTGCTCAAAGTTTGTTGCATATTGAAGCTGCCTTCCGGCATCACATTCCTGACCAACGACTCCAACTGAACTTCACCAAAGGCACCTCGGGAACGTTTGTCAGTAAGCACTTCCTGTAAACTCACGACATTGCCCGAAAGCTCAGTAATTTTTTTCTGCGCCTCATCGATACGCGACAAATGTTCCAATACCTTGGTAAAAGTCTGGGTCGTTTTCTCAAACCCTTCGGATAAGCGTTTTTCCACTTCTCCACTGATTTGCCGTAGTTTGTCTTCGGTTACGCGAGTCAAGCCTTCAACCCGCTTATTCAGCTCCTGTGCCGAATCTGTCTGGGACTGACGCAGTTGCTGCGCCAAATGCGCCAAACCTTCCTGTAACGATTGCTGCTGGCTTTTCAATGCTTCTGTCTGACGTTGTTCAAAGCTCTCGCGTTGTGCAGCCAAAGCATTACCCACTGATGTACGCAATTCCGTCTGTTCTTTTTGCTGACTAATGCGCCCCTGCCCCAGATGAGCCACCACAGCGGACTGCAGTTGCTCAAAACGTTTTAACAAGGACTCTCTCATGTCACCGGAATCCAGCATCAATTGTCTTTGCAATATTCCCTGGCGCTGTCCCAGGGTTTCCTGAAGGTCATTGATACTGCGGTGCAGGCTTTCCTGAGAATGCACCTGACCACGAATCATAGCCTCGGCAATTTCTCTTTTATGTTTATCCAGGGCACTCATCAAACCCAGGGCATATTGCTCAGAATCCAGATACAGGCTTCGTAGTTGTTTTTGTTGTCGTTGCAACATCCACAACACCATGACCAATAAAACCAGCCCCAAACCAATCGCAATAGATTCTACCGGGTGTTGTTGCCAATAAGCCTGAAGATTGTGCATGGTCTCACATCGTTCAAAAGGATAAAATCAATGTAACTACTCAGCTAACCGCTGAAATTCGCCAGCTCAGCGTTAAAAAATGGTCATTTACACATGTAAACTCACATTTTTTTCCTTGATCTGACGCATTTCAGCGGTGATCTGAGCAGTTACCCTTTATTTGAGCTACTCGCTGAGTAGTTACAAATCAATTATCAAAACTAACATATATCGATTATGCGTGTTCACCTCAAAACCCTTGGCTGCAGACTCAACGAAGCTGAACTGGAATCCTGGTCCCGGGATTTTCAGCGCTATGGTATTCAGCCAACCAAAGAACCCGAACAGGCTGATTTACTGGTAATCAATACCTGCGCAGTCACCGCAGAAGCCGTAAAAAAGTCCCGCAAACTATTACGGCGGGCACAACGTGACAACCCTGCAGCCAAGTTGATTCTTAGTGGCTGTTACGCTTCCTTGAACTCAGAACAGATCGCCGCTGATTTTGGCGTCGATCTGATTATCCCAAATACAGACAAAGAACGCCTGGTAGATATTGCCGTAGCACAATTGTCACTTCCAACCATGCCAGCTGCTGCTATAGAAAGTAATACATTCAGCCTGCTGGGACACAATCGTCAACGTGCGTTTATCAAGGTACAGGACGGTTGCCGATATCGATGCAGCTATTGCATCGTAACCCTGGCTCGCGGTGAAGAACGCAGCAAACCTGTCTCTGAGATTATCAATGAAATACAGCAACACCAACAGCAAGGTATTCAAGAAGTGGTGCTGGCGGGGGTTCACCTGGGTGGCTATGGCAGCGATTGCAATACAAATTTGAAAAGTTTGATCGAGCAGATATTGACCCATACGGATATACCGCGCATTCGACTGGGCTCCCTGGAGCCCTGGGATCTTCCCGAAAATTTCTGGTCATTGTTCAGCAATCCCAGACTCATGCCGCATTTGCATTTACCCATGCAAAGCGGAGCAGACTCTGTATTGAGACGTATGTCGCGGCGTTGCCGCAGCCAGGAGTTTCTTGATCTGGCAACCAGCGCCCATAGCCAAATCGCCAATTTCAATATCACCACAGACATCATTGTCGGCTTTCCCGGAGAAACTGAAGAGGAATGGCAGCAGACCCTGGAATTTGTTGAAGCTGCGGGTTTTGGACATATCCATATTTTTTCCTTCTCCCCTCGCAGTGGCACCAAAGCCGCTTATCTGGACAATCCGATCTCAAGAGAACTCAAACGCCAACGTAGCGAACAACTCCATGAAGTGGCGCTATCACTAAAACAACAATTTTTAACAAAACAGCTTGGGAATACAGCGAAGATTCTGGTGGAAGGGAAACCTGAACAGATCAACAACCAGAGCATCTATTCTGGCTATACAGAAAACTATACCCGGGTAAGTTTCTCCTCTGGGGAGAATGTGGCGAACAAAATTATTGATGTCAGATTGGACAATATTGAAGATGAACTGATTATTGCATCTTCTGATACGCCATTGGATTAATAAACCGCGTTTTCCGCTTCCATGGTTGAAAAAGTCCATGGAAGGACTTTTTCAATATCCTGCTAAGCCCAACAGACTCCAAGCAATCAATGCGTGTCGGGGTACTGTTTGCGTATATGTGCAAATTTATCCACATTTTCGATCAGAAGATCCAGTAACTGCGGATCAAATTTTCTTCCTCGCTGCTGTTGCATGTATTCCAACACGGCATCGATCTCCCAGGCACTTTTATAGCAACGCTCACTGCACAGCGCATCAACCACATCCGCAATAGACACTATGCGTGCAAATATGTGGATGTCTTCTGCCGCAAGTCCATTGGGATAACCACTCCCATCCCAGTTTTCATGGTGCTGTTCTGCAATAACTGCCGCCGCCTGTAACACCGGGCGTTTTGATTGCTCCAATATAGATTTTCCGATACTGGTATGGGTTTTCATGATGATCCATTCTTCTTCTGTCAGGGCTTCATCCTTGTTCAAGATGGCATCGGGAATTCCCACTTTGCCAACATCATGTAGGGGAGCTGCTGCATACAAGGTTGCGGCTTCTTCCTCACTCATCCCAAGTTCAAGTGCCAATTCCCTGGACATTTCTGCCACGCGTTTAACATGATTCCCCGTTTCATTGGAGCGCGTTTCCACGGCATCACTCAGCAAGAAGACAATCTCCTTTTGGGTATCTTCGATGTCCTGACGAAGTTGCAGGTTAATCAAACCGATACTGATATTTTTAAAGAACACTTCCAACAAATGGTGATCGGGAGGAGAAAACTCTTCTGAGCTTGCCAGGTAAATAACTGCTTCGACATTTGAAGCCCCCCCAAAGTAACCCGTAAAGCTATTTGCAAGAAAATAGGATTGTTTGGTATCGAGAGCCGTTTGAATCTTGGTATTTACATCTGCCGGCAGTGCCCCTCTCGGATCCTCACCAATCACCGAATTCAATTCTCCGGTTGCCGCCAGAATTACTTGCTGGTCATGATCCTTGCTTGCGGCAATGCCGATTTTCTGTACATATATGGCTTCCTTGTCCAGAAACAGCAAGGCGCTGATTTGCTCCAGTACACCTTGAATAAAATGATCCAGAGCCTTTCTTTTGAAAAGGTCTGTACTCGCATCCACAATCTTGATCAGTCCGCGACGATTGGCATCCAGACTCACCAACGCACGATAATTCCCAAGGGCAGTAAAAACACAACTGAATAACTTTTGCGCAGTCAGTTCAGTTTTTTCTTTGTAATCATTGATATCATAATTTTGCACCACTTCCCTTTCTGGTGCATATCCCGGTTGTCCAGTGCGTAGAACAATTCGGATGAAAGCATTGTTCAGTTCACTACGAATATAGTTCACCAGCTCCAATCCAGCATTTTCCTGCTCCATTACTACATCGATCAGGGCAACAGCGATATCCGGATCAGCGACAAGCATATTCTTTGCTTCTTGAGCCGAGTAGGCGCTGAGTAATTTCAAAGGTCTGCCATGATACTCAAAGTCTGCCAGTACCAAGCGGGTAACCGCATGAATTTCCTCTTCATCATCTACAATCAGCAATTTCCATGGAGGCAGTTCTTCCCCCATCTCAGGCACAGGGGGTTCATTGTCATCAACAAAATCCACCAATGCATGTGCTTGGGAATCAGACATGATCAGGCATCTCCAAATACTGTGGAAAGCTTATGGAAAAAACCGTCTCTGTTTCTGGAATGCTGTCTACCTGCATGCTTCCTCCTAAAGTTTGCGTTACCAGGTTGTACACAATATGCAATCCCAAACCGCTACTTCCACTGCTACGCCGGGTGGTAAAAAATGGCTCGAAGACACGTTTGATTATTTTTCTGGAGATGCCTTTTCCATTGTCGCGATAGGTCAAATTGATTTGGGAATTTTCAGCGCGAATGTGGATATCTATCCTTCCCTCAGCGTCATCCTCAAATGCGTGAATCAGTGAGTTCATAATCAAATTCGTCAATATCTGTGAAATAGCACCAGGATAAGTGACGATTTCCAAATCATAGGGACAATCGATATTCACCGTAACTGCCCTGTTCTTCAATTGTGGTTTCAGACTTAATAATAAATCATTCAAGTAATCGACCAGATTTATTTGCCGGGAAGCATTACTGGATTGATCCACTGCAATTTGTTTGAAACTGCGTATGAGCTCTGATGCTCTTTGCAAGTTGCTCATCAGAATATTTGCTGATTGCTCACAGGTGGAAAAAAAATCTTCCAGATGTTTTTTCTGAAGATGATTGTTTCGATACTGCTGATCGATAAATTGATATTTTTCCAACAGATAAGTAGATGCAGTAACACTGATACCCAGGGGCGTATTGATCTCATGGGCAATACCCGCCACCAGTTCACCCAGTGATGCCAGTTTCTCTGCTTGCAGCAGTTGATCTCTGGCATCACGCGCTGCGGTTTCCGCCCGTATTCGGTCAGACACATCCCGAATGACACAAGCCAAAAGTTTGCGACCGGTGATGTTTATTTCACCCGCAGAAAACTCTACAGGAAACCTTCTTCCATTTTGACTGACTGCCTCCAGCATTTCAGTACAATTGGGTGTGATACCGGGTCGCGTATTCAGGTCTGGTAACAACAGGCTGATATGTAACCCAATAACCTCTTCCGCACTGTACTGAAACAGCGGCTCTGCCGCTAAATTGAACAGCTGAACAACACCTTCATCATTAATAGCGACAATTGCATCGGGAATGGTTTCCAGTATTTCTTTTAAATGAACTTTAAGATCAGCAGCAGACTGATTACCCATTTATTTATCAAAATTATTTATACTGGTATTTTCATCCTAGCATATTGATGGGATATCCACAGAAAAAATTACTACTCCTAACAGGATATTGAAAAAGTCCCTCCGTGGACTTTTTCAACCACGGAAGCGGAAAGCGCGGTTTCCCACTTCCTTCATTTTCAATGGCTTACAGCCATCGATGGGTGGTACATCCTTGTGCCACACACAGGTTGTCGAAAAACAATGTTTTTCAACAACCTGCTGGCAACCAATCCTGTTTCAAATATCCACATCCATCCACACCGGACAATGATCTGAAGGTTTCTCCATGCCGCGAATGTCGTAGGCAATACCGGAATCCTGCAACGCAGAAAATACTGACCTACTACTTAGCAACAAATCAATGCGCAAACCACGCTTCGGGTCACGGTTGAACCCCTTGCTACGATAATCAAACCAACTGAACAAGCCATCCTCATCAGGATTGCGTTCACGCCAACTATCATGCAAGCCCCAATCCATGAGCGTTTGTAGCCATTCCCGTTCTTCCGGCAAAAAGGAACATTTACCTGTCCGCAACCAACGCTTCATATTGTCTGGACCAATACCGATATCGAGGTCATTGGGCGCAATATTCATATCACCGATGACAGCCAGATGCTGATCGTATGAAAAGCTGTCATTCAACCAGGCAGTAAGTTCCGCATAAAATTTTTGCTTTGCAGGAAACTTCACCGGATGATCACGACTTTCTCCCTGGGGAAAATAGCCATTTATCACCGTAAGTTGTTCACCCTTCTCGGTTTCATAAGTGCCGGTGATCAGTCGTTTTTGGCTTTCCTCGGTATCATTGGGCAAGCCTTTGATGATCGATAACGCAGGTTGTTTCGACATTAGCGCAACGCCATAGTGCCCCTTCTGTCCATGAAAATCGATGTGATATCCCAGCTCTTCGATCATTTCTACCGGGAACTCGCTATCTTGAACTTTAATCTCCTGTAAACCAATCACATCAGGCTGATATTGATCAACCAGGGCTTTCAGTTGATGAGGTCGGGCGCGAACACCATTGACATTGAACGATACAATACGCATATAAATCTCTCGATAGTTTTTGCAAGTGTTTGTTGGATCTGATTTGAATGACAGTTAACTTTAGCTGAATATTAATCATTCCGCTGAATCCGTTGCCACCCCTGATGACATCCATCTCTTTCTGGATCCCGACCTGCGCCGGGATGACGAAATACCCAAAGGGATTACCTAGGCACTACTGCCTGCACCGGGACGACGGCAACACCCATTGGCATTAGAGTATAAGGGACAATGCTAACTCAGGTTCTTATAGAAATGCCCGCAAGGCATCCAAAAAAGCCTTGGGTTGTTGCGCATACACCCAATGCCCTGCATTGGCAATCTCAACCAATGTCGCGGCAGGAAACAGCTTTTCTATCTGCGGCTGATAAGATGGCTTGATATAATCAGACAAGGCACCTTTGATAAACACTGTTTTACCCTGGTAGCAATCACCTTCATTCAGCACAGGAAAGCCACTGATATGCGCTAACCCCTGACGCAGAGCCAGCAAATTATTACGCCACTTCCAGCCATCCTCAGTACGCCGCAAATTTTGCAACATGTGATCTCTTACTGCCTTGTCTGGAACAGATTGCGCCAGCATCCGATCCGCATCACGGCGATTTTCAATTTCTTCCAGAGGCAATGCCAACAAGGCATCCAGTAACAAACCAAGGCTACCACTGTAGGACACGGGAGCAATATCAACCACTCCAAGTCGCTCTATACGCTGGGGGTATTGCAAAGCCATGAGCATCGCCGTCTTCCCACCCATGCTATGACCAACCACTGCAGCGGATTCCAAGTTCAGATCATCCAGCAATTCCAGTACATCCCCTGCCATCCCTATGTATGAAACATCAGATGCATGAGGTGAACGCCCATGGTTGCGCAAGTCCGGCACGATGACGCGATATTGATCCGATAACTCCCGTGCTATTCGTTGCCAATTGACCAATGATCCGAGCAATCCATGCAGCAATACCAGAGGAGGCAAGGACGGATGCTGTGCAAATTCTTTGAAGTACAGTTTCACGAGTCACTCTACCGGGCGAGAAACTGGAAAAACCAGTGCCACCACCAGCCCTGTGCCAACATCTTGCTGTTGCAGCTCCAGACGCCCTTTCATCAACTCAGTCAGACGACAAGCAATTGCCAGACCCAATCCAGCGCCACCAATGGTTCTTGCCGTCTGACCCTGTTGAAAAGGTTTCAACAATCTGTCCCTGTCATTCAGTGGAATACCTTTGCCATGATCTTCGACAGAGATGCATACTTGCTCACCTTGCAGTTGCAGATGAATTTCAATCGGTGGCTGACCATGTTTCCAGGCATTGCGCACCAGATTATCGATAACTCGTTCAAATGCGGTTACGGGCAAGTACACAAATACCGCTTCATCCGGTAGATGCAATTGTACTTCCTGACCATGCCGCAGCTGACGTTTAGCCAGTGCCTGAAGCAAATCACTGATATTGACCTGAGTCCAAGGCAGATTATTGATGCCGGAAACCAATTGAAAGAAGCCTTCCAGAATCCCATCCATTTCATTCAGGTCTTCGACCACAGCATCTTTCAACTCATCTTGATCGAGCATCTCCGCGGCAATTCTTACACGACTTATCGGGCCTCGCAGATCATGGGATATACCGACCATCATCAATTGACGATCTTCTGCCAAACGACAAGATTGTTCCGCCGTTTCGTTCACACCACGCAACAGCGCTCGAACCTCCATGGGGCCTGTTTCCTCTATGCATGGAACCGAACAATCATGCCCCATACCCGCAATTGCAGCAGGAACCTTTTCCAGGGGCTTACGCAAATAGCGCGCATACAGCCACGCCGCCAGCCCTCCAAATATCAAACTTACACTCAGGCTCAATAGCAACCAGTTCATGGTTTTACTGATATAGTCAGGAAAGGGAAACCCCAGCCATACTTCTGGATCATCTGGCGAAGATAACCATATCCTGCCCGTTCCCACCATGATAGAAAGCTGAGAAACATGCAGTTCCTTCATCAAGGCTTGACGAAACTTTCTGTAGAACGCGAGACTGGGATAACCACTGTCTACAGGCTTGTTGTCGATCAATATTCCGGCTTTGTGCGCCAAAGTGGCTGTTTTGTCTGAACCAATGAGATCAGACATCTGAGTAAACAACTGGATTTCAGTCGCAACCATTCCTGCAAATTGTTCCGCTGCGGGTTGCATTACGAATACCCGCATCATCAAAAAAATGGCGATGAAGCTGATGAGCATTACCGAACACAACAATAGAAAAACCTGTGTTCGCAACGACCAGGATTTCATTGATCATCTACATCCTTGCTGACAGGAACAAACACATAACCCATTCCCCACACTGTTTGCAAATACCGGGGACTGGCAGGTTCAGGTTCAATCAACTTGCGCAGCTTTGATATATGCACATCGATGCTGCGATCCATGGCCTGATATTCCCGTCCACGTGCCATATTCAGCAACTGATCCCGACTCATGGGCCGATTGGGACGCTCTACCAGAGCCTTCAAAATACCAAACTCTCCTGTGGTCAAACGCACCGTTCCCGAGGGATTTTCGAGCTCGCGGGTTTCAAGATTAAGCTGGCAGTCACCGATGGGTATCTGACCGGCATTGGATGCAGGCGCCCCCGGCGTATCCGTTTGCCGACGACGTAGAATAGCCCGTATCCGTGCCAACAACTCTCTGGGGTTGCAGGGCTTGGTCAGATAATCATCAGCGCCCATTTCCAAACCCACGATACGGTCAACATCGTCACCTTTCCCAGTTAGAATCAAGACCCCAATCTGCGGGTGGCTGGTACGCAAACGCTTGCATATTTCCAAACCGTTTTCACCCGGCAACATGAGATCGAGAACAATGAGATCTATATGCTCCCGCTCCAATCTGGAATCGAGTTTTTTTCCGTCTTCAGCCAGACATACCTGCACGTCCTGTCCTTCGAGATAGCGCTTCAACAAGTGCGCCAGCTTGATATCGTCCTCGACCAGACATACATGTATGTGCTTATCTTCTGGCATATCTCTTCAATCCCGAATTTTGATA
>CAYXOS010000034.1:4621-19957 GCA_964467115.1 uncultured Sedimenticola sp. | reverse complement strand
CTGCCAATCATAGATTGATAAAGACGCCCTTCATTTAGCCCCTGGAATCTCTGCCAATACCGCGTTATTGCGACCAAAGGCTTTTGCCTTATACAAGCCTTCATCAGCAAATTTAACCAGCTTTTCGGGACTTCCCCCCATACTGTCGGGCTCCACGCTGGCAACACCAATACTCAAGGTGATAATCTCTGAGGGTGCATACTCGGCATGGGGAATAGCAAGATTTTCAATGGCAGAGCGAATCGTCTCTGCATGTTTTTTTGCTGTTGCGGGATCGGCACCGGGTAAAATAATGACAAATTCGTCGCCACCATAGCGTCCGACAAATGCGTCGATGCTGTCCATGGTTTTGCCAATGGCAGCGGAAACCGTGCGCAAACATTCATCCCCAGCCCAATGACCAAAAGAATCATTGTAGTATTTGAAATGATCGATATCGTAAATCAGCAGCCCCAGGGGACGCTTGGTATCAGTGGCGCGCTTCCATTCCTGGCGTAGCCTGTCATCAAAGCTGCGGCGATTACCCACCCCGGTGAGACAATCTACCCAAGCCAGGCGTTGAAGCTCTTCTTCCATGGATTTTTCGCGACTGATATCTCGCACAATGGCGGTGAAAAATTTAACCTCACCAGCAATCTGCACCTTACTTACCGCGATATAAATGGGGAACTGGCTACCATCACGACGAATGCCGATGGCATTGCTGTCATGCTCGATGTTCAATAATTGTTCCAATAGATTTGCTGAGCCATTACTAACCTGGGATGCCTTTACGATACGACTGATACTTTTCCCCATACTCTGCTTGGCTGTGCAACCAAAAATACGCTCCGCCGCGTGGTTGAACGAGATAATTTCCCCATCAAGATCGACGGAGACGATGCCGTCTGCTGCGCTGTCGACAATGGTGCGGTTGAGTGCTTCGCTCAACGCCAGTTTTTCGTTCAGCTCTTGCAGTTTTTCTATGGTCTGAGCACGTTCATTCATCAGGTTGCGGATTTGCAGATGGGTTTGAACCCGCCGTATCACTTCTTCCTGACGGAATGGTTTGCTGATGAAATCGACACCGCCTGCCTCGAACGACTTTTCCAATGCCGCCGTATCATCCAAAGCCGTAATGAAAATCACGGGAACTTCCTGGAAATCGGGTTGTTTCTTTAGGCGTCGACAAGTTTCAAAGCCGTTGATGCCAGGCATCATGACGTCCATCAAGATCAGGTCTGGCTGAATACGTGGTGCTAGTTTCAATGCCATTTCACCACTATTGGCAAAGAACAATTCCATCTGATACTTTCGCAATATCTGCCGCAACAAATCAATATTGGTCGGCGTATCATCAACAATCAAAACTTTCTTTTCAGTGTCTTTCGCACGCTCACTCATGTGCAACACCCTCCAGCGAAGCTAGAATGCCATCCATATCATAACTCTGCGTCAATGAAGATATATAATCGCCATAAGCGGCTGCCACACCGCCCAGTGCCTGAATCTCTGCGATCAGGGTTTCTATTCTTATCAAGGCGTTTAGCTCTGCTGCCTCTTTCAATCGGGTATAGATATGCAGCGGAAGAACAACCTTCTCAAAATCAGCCGTATGTTGAAATGAAAAATCACCTGGCTGTCCGTCATCTACAACAAATTTTATGTTGAGCAATTGTTCGATGCAATGATATATCTGATCAGAACGGAAGGGTTTGGCAATAAATCTATCGAACCCAGCGACCAGGCAATCATTTTCTTCACTATACAATGTGGATGCACTGACAGCCACACAAGGCAAGGTGCTTTTCGAGCCGTCACGAATCCTGGAAATTGCTTCCATACCATCCATCACAGGCATGCGTATATCCATGAATACAATATCAAGAGGCACTTCGGCGATGATCTCCATCGCTTCCTGTCCATTGGTTGCCGTGACCACATCAATACCGACATTTTTCAATATATCCAGCAGCACAATACGATTGTCTTCGACATCATCGACGACCAAGGCTTTCAACTGCAACTGGGGTGGTAGTTGCACACTGTGATACATGTGCCGCTGTCGATGCGCTACCACAGCTTCCGCCGGAGGCAGTTTCAAGGTAAAAGAAAATCTGCTGCCTTTTCCCAACGCCGATTCGGTAACCAGTTCTCCTCCCATTAAATCAATATAGCTCTTGGCAATACTGAGCCCCAAACCGGTTCCACCTTTATTGAAGCCTTCGGTACTCTGCTGGAAAGGACGATAGATTTCTTCCAACTGAGAAGCAGGTATGCCCTGACCTGTATCAGAAATACTGAAGCGGTAATGCTGACCTTTTTGTTCAACCACCAGCCGTACTTCACCCTGCTCTGTAAACTTGACTGCATTCCCCAGAAAGTTGATCAATACCTGACGTATTTTTCCTTGATCCGCATGTACAGTGGCCATTTCTATCAGGTTATCTTCAACCCGCCATTTCAATCCCTGTTGTTCACATCGCACTTCGAACATTTCCGACAAGCCCAAAATCAAATCACGAAGATCAAAATCCTGGGCGTTCAAGGTAATGGCGCCTGCCTCAATCTTCGATATGTCCAAAATCTCATTGATGACATCCAGCAAATGATAGCCAGCCCTTGATATGGCATTCACGGGTTGATGGAATTGTTGCGGAAACTCAGGATTGCCCAGCATAATTTCCGCATACCCGAGCACGGCGTTCATGGGGGTTCGGATTTCATGGGACATATTGGCAAGAAAAGAGGATTTGGCACGGTTTGCATGTTCAGCCTCTTCTTTGGCGACAACCAGTGCTTCTTCTTTTTGTTCCAGCTCCCGGGTTCTGGCAATGACTTTCTGTTCCAGGGTCTGGTTGAATGTTTTCAATTCTGCACGAGACTGGCGAATACTTTCTATCATGGAACGAAACGATTCAGCCAGCACATCCACTTCATTTTGAAATTTTCTGTCTTCTACCGCAACTTCAACATCATAATTGCCTGCCGCGAGTTCTTTTGCCGACTCCGTGAGTGCAATAATTGGTCGTGTGAGTTTATTTGCAACCAACATGATCAGCACCGCACCGATAATTACCAATGCCAACCCATGCAGCATGAAACGCAGAACCATGCCATTGAGCTTTTCGTCGATCTCTTCCTTGGAGCGTGCAATTTCTTCTTCCAACTGAGACAGGGAAACCCCCAAACGCAAAACACCCCAGGGCTCTGTGCTGATCTGCAAAGGTTTAATGAACTCCAGAATCACCGTATCACCATGCTTATATTCCCGCACCGTTGTTTCGGTCACCCCGACAGCAAACAAATCCTCCTTACTGTTCAGAATCGTATTCTGCAAATCTGGCCTTTTGGTATGCACATACACCATACGGGATGCATCCATGAGTATGGCGTAATCAAGCTGCAATTCTGCTTCGGGCTGAACAATTTGTTGCAATGTCCGGGTAATGCCAAAAAAATCAAAGGCGGCAATGCTTTCTTCAGTTTCCCTGGCAATATTGTTCAAAAGTACATTTGCCTTGTCTGTCAATCCTTCCCGAATATAAGACGCCCGTTCCTGCAACTCATTCTGCATGTATTCTTTCTGAGCCACATATTGCAACCAGGTAGAACTAATCTGAAGCGCAACAATGACACTCACCAATATCAGCAGCAACTGCATTCGCATGCTGATGAAACGTTTGGAAGGGTTAGAAGAAAACATCCGCAGCAGGAATAACTATTGAATCAACTTTGAAACTGAATCCAAAGCCTCTTCATTCAATTTCAGGCGGAATTCTTTGACTTTTTTCAAATTGAGTATGATTTGAGTACCCACCGGATCCTGAATATGTGTAACTCCTTTCTTGTGAATGATTGCCTGGGCGAAGGCCATGGATTGACGCCCAATAGTCTGTGCATCTGCCGATATGGTTATGGTTGCACCATAGTTTTGGAAGGCTGGCTCATAAGAAAAAACAGGGATAGATGCATCGCTGGTTATTTTAAAGATGAGCCCCAGGTTATTTGCCGATGCTAATACCACCGGGTCTGCAATCAACCACAAGGCGTCAATTTTTCCATCAAGTTTCTTCAATACATCTTCCAGGTCATCTGCCTTATCGATAACCATTGGCTGTAATTGAATGCCCAACGACTGGCTGCTTTCCTGAGCTTTCCCAATCAATTCACGGTTATATTTCTTGCTGTAGACAACACCGATGGTTTTCACTTGAGGAAAGAAATAGCTATACATGGAAAATTGGTAATCCAACGGCACTTCCATTGCGACCCCATAGACATGCTCATCTTTGGGCAGACGACGCCAATTTATCAGCGAAGAAAACAGCAAAGGCAAGCGTTGCTTCAACTGATAACCAGTAAGATAGGCCTTTGCTCCAATGGCATAGATAAGATCGGGCTTGAGCCTGGCAATCGCATTGGCTATTTTGTCTTTGTCTGTCGAGGCGTTGCCCAAATCAAATACCGTAACATCTAACATGGCATTTTCGGTGAAGCCCTCAAGGGTCTGATGATACTTACCAATTCTGTCATCTGAGTTGATGACTAGAACCGAGGGCTGTGCCAATACCGGGAACACCACTACAGTGGATAGCAACAAGACCACAACCTGCACCAGGAATAGATTTCGAATAGATTTGAATTTCACGCTATTTGATTCCATAGCCATCCAACCTATTCACAATCTTATTATCAACTGCTTTCCAACCATCAAAACCAATCATGCGCAATTGCTGACGTCCCTCCTGGGAAGATGGCATGTCCTTCAAAACCTGAACCAACTTGGATTCTGCCGCCGTTTGCGTAACAGGCACAAATAACAACGGCAACATTATTTCCTTGGAGTGTGCCTGCACCTGCAATAATGATTGTTGATTGGCATTGATCCGGCCCAGCTTCTGCAACGTACGTTCAAACGTAATCGCACCATCGGCAACACCATATGCCACCGCCATCAAAGCATCGATTTCTTTGGGCACGGACAAAACCTCAATGGAATCGACTAAATCCGGCGGAAAATCGTGGAACAAATCAAACATGAGTTCCCTGGTGTATTCCCTATCCGCAGCCGAAGCAATCACCGCACCTCTAAGATCCTCTAGAGATGTGATGGTCTTTTTTGTGGTAAGAATTTTTCTGGCTGTGGTAGCACCATCTTGAGTAGCGATGAGGGCAGGGCGAATTCTTTCTTTGAGCTTTTCATCCAGCAGATGATAGTGCCAGCTTGATATCAGCATGACCGGCGCTTGTTTGTTTTTATTCAGGTTTTCGAACGTCGTACGATCTTTGAATGGCTGTAACCGATAAACGGTGCGTTTGGACAAGTACGTATCGTAAGACACCTTGAGCGAGGTAAAACTGCTGATATCCGTTTCCGGATTATAGAAACTGATGATGTTGTTCACTTCTGCAAGGGCATAGGAAAAAAGCGACACCACCAATATCCCCAACAAATAAACAGGTCGGCAAGAGGAACAGAGGCGATATCGCAAGGAAAGCGGTTTCCTTGCTATTGCAGCAGATTCTTCAATCATTCTCCAAACAATTTAGCCGTCCAAGCTAGAACACGATCAATAGCCCAAATGCTAGACGGATTGTTAACAATTTGCTAGTTATAAATGTAAAGGCAGCTTGATTCTTGAATTTTTATCAACCATTTTTTGCAGGAGGACGCCTCTATATAATTCATGATTGGCATCTACGCACGTGAGAACAGCAATAATTTCTCGCCTGCACAGACGTAAGCGAGAGGCGTGAACAGAAGCGTTGAAAATCTTACTAATAACTGCCGTAAGAGGAGGTTCCAAGGAGTATTTGTTGCGACCTTCGCCTTGCCCTCACTATGCTCATACACGAATCTGCTCAAATAATTTTTAGAGGTGCCTGCTTAGTCTAGGAGTGAAGCTAAGTTTTTTGATTCCACCGGAAAATCAACATCATACACTCCGCATCCACCCTGAACCCGAGGATTCAGGTATAAATATAACAACAACTACTTGATAATTATTTATTTTTAGTTAAAGTCAACTTCTAATATACTGAATCTAAAAAATTTAAATGGCAATCCTTGCCTCAAAACACTGGAACTGTAAATGAGAACCCTGCGCCCCAATCATTCTGGAATACGGTCAGTTTTTTTGGCTGCCTTCAGTACGATTGCATTTGGTGCCTGGGCTACTGATAACGAAATTCCCGCAGACCCATTCATTCAAGATGCTTTGCAGTTTCTGCAAGCTGAAACCACCGTTATTACCGTATCAAAAGTTGCAGAAAACATTCGCAAGGCAGGTGGCAGCGTTACAGTTATCAGTCGCAGTGAGATCAAAAACATGGGTGCCAGAGATTTGGCAGATGTGTTGCGCACAGTGCCCGGCATAGGAATCAGCCAGAATCTGGTTGGTGCCACCCAAATAGAATCCCGGGGCATCAAAACCTTGTTATCGGAAAAGCTGTTGTTGATGATGGATGGTCATGTCGTCAACAGCAACTTACTCAATGGTGGTGCCCTAGGTTATTTTGACCTGATCGTCGACAATATCGACCGGGTAGAGGTGGTTCGTGGGCCGTCTTCCGCCCTCTATGGCACAGATGCTCTGGTTGCCGCCATTAATATCGTGACTTTGAAAGCACGTGATATTGAAGGCACATCTGTCGCTGTGACATTGGGTGAATATGATACCCGGCAATTAAATATACAAAGTGGTTACGTCGGGGAGGATATTGAACTTGCCGCCAATTTGAACTATCTCGAAACCGATGGACTGGATGCTCATGTAGAACAAGATGCCCAAGGAAACGCGGGGACGTTGAAATTCCCCGAGGAAAAACTCGATTTCCATATCGACGGCAAATATCGGAACCTGGAACTCAAAGCCCACTATATTGACAGTGAACGCGGTGGGTTCATGAATTTTTCCGATGTACTGAACAATAAGAGCTTTCAGAACTACAGCTCTTACTTCATCGACTTGGAATATAACTACCAATGGCGTGATGATCTGACCATCACCCCCAGAATATATTACGACTTTTTCAGCTTCGACAATTTTTTTGACAACTTCCAGAAACGTTTTGCCTCAGACAGCATAAAGACGGGGATCGAATTGCAAAGCCACTACACAGGCATTCGCAATCATACATTGATATCCGGTGTTCAATACGAAGACCAGCAACACGAGAATGTAAAAACCTATATTGGAAATCGTCTCAGCGGTTTTACCGATGTATCAGGTACTGCCAACTTTAATCGTGATACCAGCCGGAACTTGTACGCAGTGTATGTTGAGGATTTGTGGGATATTTCACCGGAACTGCGGTTGTCCCTGGGGGGACGTTACGATCATTACTCCGATTTTGGTGGAAACTTCAGCCCTCGCGCCAGCCTGAGTTGGCTGTTCAAGGAAGATTACGATATCAAACTCCTGTATGGAGAAGCATTTCGCGCACCCAGCTTTGCCGATCAATTCAATGCCAATCAAGACGCCATACTCGGGAATGTCAACTTAAAGCCTGAATTAATCAAAACGATTGAACTTGGGTTTGGCACCAAGTTCCAAGACTATGGCACCATGCGCTTTACCCTGTTCAAAAACAAACTTGAAAATATTATCAGTGCGGCTCCGGGTGAAGCCCCGAAAAATTCTGAAGAATATATGGTTACCGGTCTGGAATTGGAAAGCCGTTTTCACTTTGACATGGGGCTGAGTCTCCGCGCCAATTATACTTATCAGGATGCCGAGGATCACAGTACCAATGAAGCATTACCTGATGTCCCCACACACAAAGCCAATATCATTTTTGATTATCGCTTGAGCAGTAACTACAACATCAATACCCATATTTTTTACAATGGCAAGACAAAACGCACCAATAGTAGCGCTCTTGCGGACAATGCTGCCTATACTGTCGTCAACGTTACCCTGCTCAGCCACAAGCTTTTTCCCGGAGTAGATGGACTGGAAGGACGTCTCTCCATCTATAACCTGTTTGATCGACATTATGATGCTCCATCCTCTATAGGGCTGATAGATTATCCACAACCTGAAAGAACGATACATGCCCAGGTCACTTACCGCTTCGACTAACTGGATGCACATCCATGTGCCACACACTGGCTGTCGAAAACGGGGTTTTTCAACAACCTGCTAACACCAAAGAGGTAAGCAATGCTGCGTTTCATCTACCTATATCTGATACTAGGAATAGTCCTGTCCGCTCAGCTACTGGCAGCATCGTCGCCCGTCACCCTGAATCTTGAATTAGGAAAAACCGCCAATTACGGCGCCACTCCCTGGTACACTTCCGACCTCCAAATTGGCAGTAGCAAACTGAAATTTGCTCTGGATTCCGGTTCCAATTTCATCTGGGCAACTTCTGACAAATGTACTACTGATGCCTGCCAACCCCATACCAAAGTAGATACCCATCAACCCGGTTATATCTGGCTGGACATCCAACCCGCTATCCGCAGTTTTGGCCCCTGGGGTTCCATGACCACTGAAACGGGTCAATATCCACTTCCTGCACCTACTACCGCCAGCATCGTCACCGAACCCTTCTTTGCTGCAACCAGCTATCAACATGACCAGTTCAAGTACCTGGACTGGGATGGTGGAATTGGCTTCCCCAGTCGAAGCGATGCGGTTGAATCAGGCTCCGGCTTCTTTCTTGGAAGCTTACTAAAAAATGGTTTGGTAGCATCCCCAACTTTTTCCGTAGTAACCGAACCAACGACAAAGAAAGGGGTTTTTCTCATCGGCGGTGAAAACCCAGCTCTTTACCTTCCAGAAAGCAAAATCAGTTTACCTGCCAACACCTCTGGCAGCATTGACTATATCTGGGGAACAACCCTCTACCAGGCAGGATTGGGTAACCAGGGAAACCTGCCATCATTGAACAATGCACGCTTTTACCTGGATACGGGATCATCCGTATTCAAAGGGGATGCCATCTATATACAGCCAATTCTGGCGTATTTTTTCGCCTTGAAAGACAATCAGGGACAACCCGCTTTCCAAAAGTTATTTGATCAGAACGGTCAGTGGACAGGATTGGCGTATAACAATGGCAACACACCATCGAGCCTCCCCAATCTGCCCAACTTTACCCTGATGATGGGCAGTAGTTGCAATAATATCGATGGTCAGTCTGCACAAATCAGTTTGTCAGCCAGCCAGTATTCTTTCAAGGTGGATCAAGGTGCCCAGCAAGGGCAATGGGTATTGGCATTCCAGGTTCTCGATGGCATTGGTGGTTTATTGGTTGGCTCTACCTTCATGGATCTGTTCTATACCTCCTTCAGCTATCAAGAAGACAACAATGGAAATTTACAACAAGGAGACATGGCGCTGTACAGCAAAACCCAGGGCACAGCACCAGCTGCACTCAGTTGCGTAGCAAATACCAATCCATCACCCGTTACAGGCACCTGGTTCAATAGCTATTGCTCTCAGATGATGTTGGTAGCGGATAGTCAGGGAAGCATTCAGGGAAGCTACACCTCCCATACTGGCTCTACCGGCACCTCCATCGTCAGTGGTTGGCAGGGTGCAGTGAAAGCTGACCCTGGCAGTGTGAATGGCATCCCCCTGGCTCTGGGCATTCAATGGCGTTTGATCAATCAACCTGAGAGCAAGATCGATCCTACCTGGCATTGGGTTTCATCATTTTCCGGACAATATCATCCTGCACAAACCATCGTGGAGCAAGGTCAATCCAGCTATGAGTTACCCGAAACCCTGACTATTACCAACGCCCTGGTTGCCACTGCCAATTTGTCAGGCTATACCGAAAACGCCCCAGTGATGTGGCCTCAAACCCTGCAATTTACTCGTAACCCACCTTCCTACTGTGAACCCATACCACCAACCCAGACCCTGGCTTTCACGGGAAATGTTACCAATTACGTTACAGGCATTTGGCTTTCAGAACATGGAAGATTGCTGCTGGAGGCTGACAGCAGCAGCGGTAAAATCAGTGGCAATTATACGGACAGCAACAATACCGAATATGTGGTGTCTGGTTACTTCGACAACCTGCCTCTGGACAACAGCATGGCGCAACAAGGGCTTTCCCTCACCCTGCGAAGCAGTGACAACAGCGTGCTTTCCATGGCGGGAGGTGTCAATCTGCACGCGCCCTTGTCCATGACATTGTGGCAGGATAAATTGTCATCCACCACTTGGATTGGGCGCTTTACCGAATCTACCCTGGATAAAACCACCTGGTCTCGGCTTATGCCTGTTAACAAGAAATAGAAGAAGATGATTCAGGAAACTACCAACTGACATCGATACCTGATCAATGCCGCCAGAACACCGGAGTAAGTAAAACCAGCAAAGTAAATATCTCCAGACGCCCCAATAGCATGGCAAAACAAAGTATCCACTTTGCAGCATTATGCAGATCTGCATAGTTGGAACCAACCCCACCCAACCCCGGCCCCAGGTTATTGATACTGGCAGCAACAGCAGAAAAAGCAGTCATCAAATCAATACCTGTGGCTGCCAGCAGGAGATACATAATAGTAAAACATGCCACATATAGGGCAAAGAAGCCCCATACGGCTTCAACCACGCGGGGCGATATGGTTTTGTCACCAACCCGTACCGGAATCTGCGCATTGGGATGAACCAGTCGTGTAATTTCCCGCATCCCCTGTTTGATCAACAACAGGAAGCGAATAACCTTGATTCCCCCTCCCGTTGATCCGGCACAGCCACCGACAAAACTGGAAAACAGCAGCAGTATGGCAACAAAGCCCGGCCAGTTATGCCACTCTGCGGTAGTAAACCCTGCAGTTGTACCAATCGACACCGCTTGAAACAAGCCGTGTACAAAGTTCTCATGGAAAGTATCATGGGTATCACTGACATGTAAGCCGATAGTCGTTGCCAGCACCACCAACACCATCAGCAGCAAATAGAAACGGAATTCTGAATCTTGCCAATATATCTTCAGGCTTTTCTGACGCACCACAGAAAAATGCAAGGCGAAGTTGATTCCCGCAAGAAACATGAACAGCACCCCCACCAGATAGATTGCAGTGCTGTCGAAATACCCCATACTGGCATCATGGGTAGAAAATCCCCCAATAGCCACGGTAGAAAACGCATGCCCGAGGGCATCAAAAACGCTCATCCCCGCCAACCAATAGCCCAGGGCACAAGCAACAGTCAATCCCAGATAGATAAACCACAGCGCCTTGGCAGTTTCAGTGATACGTGGCGTCAGCTTTGAATCTTTCATTGGTCCCGGCGTTTCTGCCCGGTACAACTGCATGCCACCAATACCCAACATCGGCAGTACGGCAACAGCAAGTACAATGATCCCCATTCCTCCCAGCCACTGTAGTTGCTGACGGTAATACAGAATTGATTTGGGTAGCAGATCAAGCCCCACGATCACCGTCGCCCCGGTGGTGGTCAAGCCAGAAATAGACTCAAAAAATGCATCGGTAATGGATAACCGAGGATGTTCTGCCAAGGCAAAAGGCAATGCCCCAGTGGCGGAGAGCACGGTCCAGAACATTACCACCACCACAAAGCCATCTCTCAAGCGCAATTCCCGATGTTGATGGCGAACAGGCAACCAGGCAAGCATCCCTAATACCAGTGTGATGCTAAAAGCGGCCAGAAACGAGGGCCAGGCACCATCCGCATATCCCAGAGAAACCAGCAGCGGTGGCAGCATAGTGATGCTGAAAACCATCAACAGCAAACCCAGTATTCGTTGAACGACAAACAGATGCATGATTTGATTCAGCTATCCAGATAAGACTGAAAACATGAGGACACCTCTACTATTCAAGACAGTGGGAACAAGGCGGGGTTTGCAGCCCATACCATTCAAAGAAAAGTAATGCCTACCTGGAACATTTTTTCCACATCGCCAATGCGACGTTTGTCCACCAGAAACAGAATCACATGGTCTTCAGATTTTATAATGGTATCGTGATGAGCAATGATCACTTCTTCATCTCGCACAATCGCACCGATGCTGGTTCCCTTGGGTAATTTGATTGCGCCAATAGCACGCCCTACCACCTTGGAAGAATGGCGATCACCATGAGCAATCGCTTCGATGGCCTCAGCAGCACCTCGACGCAGTGAATGCACCATCACCACATCACCCCTGCGCACATGGGTGAGCAGGGTGCCAATGGTTGCCTGCTGAGGCGATATTGCCACGTCGATACTGCCGGCTTCTACCAGATCCACATAGGCGGCGCGGTTGATCAATGCCATGACATTTTTGGCGCCCAGACGTTTTGCCAGCATGGAAGAAAGAATATTGGCTTCATCATCATTGGTAACGGCGCAAAACACGTCGGTTTCTTCGATATTTTCTTCCAGCAACAAATCCTCATCTGCTGCATCACCGTGTAGCACGATGGTGTGACGCAATTGCTCTGCCACACTGGCAGCACGTTCGACATTTCGCTCGATGATTTTAACCCGGTACTCTTTTTCCAAACGCTCTGCCAGGCGCCTGCCGATATTGCCCCCTCCGGCAAAAATAAGTTTTCGATGGGGTTTTTCTTCTCGACGCAGTTCCTTCATCACCGCGGGAATATTTTCTGCTGCCGCGACGAAGAAGACTTCATCGCCTTCCTCGATAATGGTATCGCCTTTGGGTTCGATGGCTTGTCCATCACGATAGATGGCAGCCACTCTTGCCTCGCCTCCATGCAAATGCTGATTCAGCTCCCGCAGTTCCTGACCAACCAGGGGGCCATCCTCATAGGCGCGCACAGCCACCAGTTGCACCAATCCCTCGGCAAAATTCAGCACCTGCAAGGCACCGGGATATTTCAACAAACGCTGTATATATTCCGTGACTAATTGCTCGGGGCTGATCAGTACATCGATGGGCAGCCCCCGCTGACTGAACAGGGATGGATAGTTGTTATATTGGGAGGCACGCACCCGCGCTATTTTTCGCGGTGTATGGAACAGGGTCCAGGCAACCTGGCAGGCCACCATATTGGTTTCATCGTTATTGGTGACGGCGATAATCATTTCCGCATCGTCTGCCCCGGCCTGAGTCAGTACATCCGGATGCGCCGCATACCCCTGGATAGTGCGTAAATCCAACTTGTCCTGGAGCGACTGCAATAAACTTGCATCCTGATCGACGACGGTGATGTCATTGGCTTCACTTGCCAGATTAATCGCAACACTGGTTCCTACCTGCCCTGCCCCCAGAATGATTATTTTCATCGCCGATCCTTGATTTCTATACCAACACCACGCAGTTTTCGATACAAATGGGTACGCTCCATACCCACTTCCTGCGCCATTTTGCTGACATTACCATCATGTTTGTCCAACTGGTATTCCAGATAGACCCGCTCGAAATCCTCCCTTGCTTTACGCAGAGGCTGATCAAACGAAATACCGGGAAGACCGCTTTGAACCGATTCGCTCTTCATGCCTCCCATGGCCGTTTCTACATCATCCTGGGTAATCTCATCACCAGCGCCAAGAATGAGTACCCGTTGCACCAGATTACGCAGTTCCAGGATATTGCCATGCCAATCATGGTTGCGTAGCAGGTTTTGCGCGCTCACGCTGAAATGCCGATAGGGCAGTTTTTCATGGGTGACAAAATAATCGACGTAGAAATTCAACAATTCTGGTACATCTTCACGATGCTCTCTCAGGGGAGGAATATCCAGGGGAACCACATTCAGGTGATAAAACAGATCCTCCCGGAAATTTTCGGCGCTGACTTCCACTTGCAGGTCTTTCTGGGTCGCAGCAATGACCCGGATATCGACTTTTACTGGCTCACTTCCTCCCACACGCAGAAATTCCCCGGTTTCAAATGCACCGGCAAGTTGCGCCTGTGATTCCAGATCCATGTCTGCAATTTCATCCAAAAACAGGGTTCCGCCATTAGCTTGCTCCAGACGACCATAGTGAATCTTGCTATTTTGCTCGCTGCCAAAAAACTCCAGGGCAAAGTTCCCCTTGGCGGTTGCCCCGACGCTGACATCGATAAAAGGGCGCTCCTTACGACTGCTTTGTGCGTGCAAATAACGGGCAAAAGTCTCTCTGCCACTGCCCGCCTCACCGGAGATCAACACCCAGGTATCATGCTGTGCAACACGTTTCACCTGCTCACGCAGGCGTTGCATCATTTGGCTGTGACCGACGGGTTCAATGATGGGGCGAAAATGCCGCCGCAATCCAACATTCTCCAGCACCAGGCGTTCTGTCTCCAGCGCCCGCTCTACGGTCAACAGCAGCTTGGCAAGCGACAGGGGCTTTTCCAGAAAATCATAGGCACCAAGGCGCGTTGCTTCAACGGCGGTTTCTACGGTTCCATGCCCGGACATGATAATGATGGGACAGGGCAAGCCATCGCCTTCTGACCATTCTTTCAGCAGGCTGATGCCGTCGATGTCCGGCATCCAGATATCCAGTAAAATCAAATCCGGGCGACGCTCACGCAATGCCACGCGTGCCGCTTCGCCATTCTCTGCAAGGCTTACGCCATAGCCTTCATCTTCCAATATATCCTTGACTGAATCCCGGATATCCGGCTCGTCATCCACGACCAGGATGAAAGGTAAACTCATAACCCCTTTGCTCCTTCTAATGCCTGTGTATCGGTTGCTGGCAGACGCAAGGTAAATCTCGCGCCTCCTTGTGTACGGTTTTCTGCCCGAATGCTGCCACCATGTTCTTCAACAATTTTCTTCACGATTGCCAGCCCAAGTCCCGTGCCTTTTTCCTTGTGGGTCACATAGGGCTCAAACAAACGTTCCGTGTCATCTTCACGGAAACCACTACCATTATCTTCCACAACGATCTGTAGAAACAATACATCTTGTTCTTTGGGGTTGTATACACTGGTGCCCACAAAAATTTCTGAAGATGTCATTCCCTGGGTGGCTTCCTGGGCATTCTTTATCAGATTATGCACTACCTGACGAAATCTTACCGGATCGACTTCGATCATCACACCAGGTGCCCCGGCTTCGAACCGAAGACTGTTGCCATACAATGCCAACACATCCGACATAAATTCGTCAGCAAACAAGGGCTGGGCATCCAGCCGGGAAGGTTTGGCATAGTCCGAAAAGGCATTGACCATGGATTTCATCGCCTCCACCTGATTGACAATGGTGCGTGTGGCGCTATCCAGCACCTTGCGATCTTCTTCTGGCAGTTTGTCCAGGTACTTGCGCCGCAAGCGCTCTGCTGACAACTGGATGGGCGTCAGCGGGTTCTTGATCTCATGCGCCAGACGCCGCGCCACTTCCCCCCATGCTGCGTCACGTTGCGCCTTGACCAGGGTGGAAACATCGTCGAATACCACCACAAAGCCGATTTCACTGCGGTCGAA
>CAYXOS010000034.1:0-4521 GCA_964467115.1 uncultured Sedimenticola sp. | reverse complement strand
TCCAGATATTCCCGCTGGAATTCCAGTTCCTGATTGCTCTGCTCCGCCATGTCTCTGGCCTGAGCCAAGCGACGTGTCATGGCATTGAAGGATGCCACCAGAAAGCCCAACTCATCATGGTATCTGGGGACAGGTATCTGACCATCCAATTCACCTTCAGCAATGGCGCGTGTCCCTTCGGCAATCGCCTGTATCGGCGCCACCATGCGGCGAGAGGTATAGAATGCCGCCCACACTGCCGCAAATACACTCACCAACAACACCAGGGATAGAGCCAGGATAAAACTGAATTTTATGGAATCACGCAAATAGGCACGCTGTCGATACGCGGCATAGGCAGACTGCACGTTTTCACTCAATTCGCTGATACGTTCCGAGGTGGGAAAAATCGCCTGGAACACCAGCCCTCGCGACAAATCTGCCACCAGAGTGCGTATGTACAGTTCCTTGGACTCCCCATAGGTCATGAATTGAACATAGTTCTTGCCACTGACAACCTGCTGCAATATCAAGGGGTCCGGGGTGTTGGGAACCAGAACATCAGGATTGACATGGCTGGAAGCGAGAATTTCTCCCTTGGGCGTCGCCAAAGCAACTTCTGTGGCTCCAGAACGGACACGCAAATCACTCAATGCCAGAGTCAAGGCAGTTTGCGAACTGTCATCAATATTTTCCAGCATCTGCTCGGTATAACGCAGCAACAGGCGCTTGTTCATATTGAGGGTTGCCTGGTTCAATTCCAGAGCATCAGCCATGGCGGAATCGATTTCCACATTGAACCAGCTGTCAATGCCCTGCATCAAAAACTGCATGGAATAGTAGTAGACAATCCCCACCGGTGCGATACCCAACAGCACAAACATGACCACCATGCGCGCCATGAGTCGCGCACCTGCAGCATTTCGCCGATAGTCGCGCAGCAATCGTGCCAAATTCATGGTTACCACAATGGACAACGCCACCAGACCGATGACAATGAACACCAACAGGGGGATGAACCAGCGACTCAGATCTTCAGAACGCAGTACCGCGCCACTGAGCAGATGCAAGGCAAACAGCAGCAGCAATAGAAGCAGCGCAACGGCCCATGCGCCCGAGCGCCAGGTTTTCAGGGTTGAAGCCGCCATTCATATACCTTGCTGGCCAAATGCCATCCAGGAGACAAATAGGCACGAGGACGCAAGGGCAACGGCAATGCGCCAATATCATGGGAGGTTTGGATTTGTACCAAATAGAACACACCTTTTTTCAGAAAGCTTGCCGGGATAATTCGCTTTCCCTTCAGATCTCCCAGGGCTAGCAAGGCGGCATCTCTGGTAGCAAATCTGCGTCGAAGGCCTGTTTCTTCATCAAGCACTTCATATTCTTCAGCCAGGGGGTGAAAAAGTAATTGGCGACGAATGATTTTTTGACCCAGGATACTGCGCCAAAAGGATGCATCTTCGGGATCGATGAGCACTTCGGTTTCAAAGGTCAAAGGCACACCGTTCTCCAATGCCTCGTCCATGGTATCGCTCAATTCATAATTCTGTAAAAGATCGAGAACGATCCAGTGGTCTTCTTCACCAATGGCAACTGCCTTGTAGGAAATACTGGCGCCCTGTGCTGACACAAAAAACAATGTGCAAAAAACAAGCACAACACTACGACTCAACAACTCAAGCGTCCTGTTTTTCCAATAAAGAATAGTAAAAACCATCTGTGTCCATCGTGTCTGGCAACAATTGCAAACCGTATCTGGTACTGATACCCAGGCTAGATTCAAGCATAACAGCCCTGGCATCTTCGTGTGTCTCTAAAAAAACGTGAATCTGTTCATCATTTTCTTGGGGCAACAAGGAACAAGTGGCGTACAACAACTTACCGCCAGGTTTGAGCAAGGACCATTGAGCAACAAGAATGCTTTGCTGCCGCAACACCAGGGCAGCGACATCATCACGCCTGCGTAACAACTTTATATCAGGATGTCTGCGCATCACGCCGGTAGCCGTACAAGGTGCATCTACCAATATTCGATCAAATCCTTTCTTACACCAGTCTCCACTAGGGCTGGATGCATCTGCTGCAATCAATTCGGGAGCAAACCCAAGGCGCTGCATGTTCTCACTCACCCGTGCAAGACGCTTGTCATCCACATCCACAGCCACTAGATCAATATCTGCTGTCTGTTCCAGAATATGCCCGGTTTTCCCTCCAGGCGCGGCACAGGCATCCAAGACGCGCATTCCCGGTCGGACATCCAGTAGAAAAGCCGCCAGTTGTGCTCCGGCATCCTGCACAGATACCTTTCCCTGCTCAAACCCGGGCAACGAAGAAACGGTCACAGGCTTTTCAAGGATTATCGCCGACGCCACAGCTTGCACGGGTCTACCCGGCAAGCCAGCAGCTGCCAGGGTCGATACGTAATCTGACAAACTGCTTTGCGACAGGTTCACTCGCAGACTGAAAGGAGGACGTTGTTGCAAACCTTCAAGTATTGCAACAGCCTGTTCCGGCCAGGCGCTCTGCAGCATCTCCACCAACCACAGGGGCTGGTTATACTTGATCTCCGGGGAATTTTTCTTTTCGAGTCTTTCGATCAATTGCTGGCGTTCTCGCTGAAAACGCCGCAATACACCATTGACCAGAGCCACTGCCCATTTCTTTTTCAACTGCCTTGCCGCACCAGCAGTTTCACCAATAGCAGCATGAGGGGGTATACGAGTGAAAAGCAATTGGTAGAGACCTGTCAGCACCAACGCACGGACATCCTGATCCTTGGGTTTCAAGGGATGTTTGAGTAATTGCCCCGCCAGACCATCGAGGTAAAAAAACTCCCGGCAAACCCCATAACTCAATTCTGCCAACAACCCCCGATCCCGTTCTGCAATCTGAGGCTGATATTTACGCTGTGCGTCTGTGAGTGAATGTCCGTGCAAAACATCAGCAAGCACTTGCGCCACACTGCTACGCAACAAGCTGCCACTCCCCCCAGATTCCTTTTGTCGGGATTTGCGCTTTTTGTCCGCAGAGGAATAAGGATCAGGTCTGGCCAAGAACAACGCCCTGAATATTCTGGGAATTAATAAAATCAGCGGCATCCATGGCTCGTTTTCCGGGCATCTGCAAACGGGTTACGCGCAATAACCCTTGCGCGGTGGATATATCCACACCTTCACGGGATGCTGACATCACCGTACCTGGCTCGGCAGTGACATCGTCAATTGCATAGGCGTTCCAGATCCGCAGATTGGCGTTTTCATAAGGCGTGAAGGCAACTGGCCACGGGTTGAAAGCACGTACCTGACGTTCGATCTCCTGCGCCGGGCGATGCCAGTCAATTTGCGCCTCTTTCTTTTCCAGCTTCGCCGCATAAGTGGCATCTTCATTGTTTTGTTCTTTGGGCTGTAAGGAACCATCTGCAATACCGGGCAGTGCCTCCATCAAGGCTTCAGCCCCCAACATAGACAACTTGTCATGCAGACTGCCGCCGGTTTCATCAGCTTCCAAAACACAGCGTTTGGTGAGATAAACCGCACCAGTATCCAGCCCAATATCCATGCGCATGATACTTACGCCAGATTCTGCATCTCCCGCCTGAATGGCACGCTGTATCGGAGCGGCTCCCCGCCAACGAGGCAGAATTGAGGCATGAATATTGACGCAGCCTAATCTGGGGATATTCAACACCGCTTCTGGCAACAACAATCCGTAGGCAACCACCACCATCAAATCCGGCTCAAGCGCTTGAAGCCTTGCTACCTCTTCAGGGTTTTTCAGGCTGACGGGTTGATACACGGGAATACCTGCCTCCAGCGCCTGAGACTTGACCGGCCCCGGAAGTAATTTTCGCCCGCGCCCTGAGGGGCGATCCGGCTGGGTGTATACCCCAACCACCTGATGCCTGGACTTGAGCAGCTGTTGAAGCGGCGGCACAGAAAAATCTGGCGTCCCGGCAAAAACAATACGTAAGGAATCAGCCATTATATTGCTTTCTGAGCAGATTTCTTGGCAGCATTGCCTTCCATTCGCGCTTCTTTTTCCAACTTTTTACGAACCCGTTCACGTTTCAGCTTGGAGAGATAATCCACAAACAATTTGCCGTGCAAATGATCGATTTCGTGCTGTACGCAAACTGCCAGCAGACCGTCCAGATCACGCGTAAATTCATTTCCTTCCTTGTCCAGCGCCTTGAGTTTGACCATCTCGGCACGCTTGACCTTGTCGAAAAACCCCGGCACAGACAGGCAGCCCTCCTCCATTTCCTCTTCGCCGGATGATTCAAGAATCTCCGGGTTGATCAGCACCAAAGGATCGTCGCGGTCATCAGAAATATCAATAACTACCACTTGTTTTGCTACCCCAACCTGGGTTGCCGCCAAGCCGATGCCGGGAGCCTCATACATGGTCTCGAGCATGTCATCGACCAGTTTACATACGCCCTCATCGACATTTTCGACCGGTTTTGCGCGATTTCTGAGACGCGCATCAGGAAATTTAAGAATATCCAGTATCGCCATGATTACAAATAAGTTCTATAGT
>CAYXOS010000033.1:0-20467 GCA_964467115.1 uncultured Sedimenticola sp. | reverse complement strand
TCGTGTCATGAATCGATCAGAGCTTCCCTAGCGTACCGGCGGTGCATACATCAAGCCACCGTCATTCCATAAGGCATTCAAACCACGTCTGAAACCAAGCCCCGAACTTTCACCCAAATTGCGCTCGAAAACTTCGCCATAGTTACCAACTTGTTTAATAATGTTGCCACTCCAGCCCGGAGCAAAACCCACACCAGCCCCCACGTCTTTGGATAAACCCAACAATTTACGGGTCTGCGGTTTTTTGACGTTCTGCATCACCCTGTCGATATTGCGTTGATCCACCCCCAGATATTCGGCATTGATCATGGTAAACACTGTCCACTGAACTACTTTTCGCCAGCGATCATCCCCCTCTTTTACCGCCAACGACAAAGGTTCTTGGGATATGACTTCGGGCAACACACGCAAAGCAGTAGCTTTGTCTGTGGTGCTGCGCAATGCATGCAATTGGGAATGGTCACTGGAAATCACATCGCATTTACCCTTCAGAAACAACTTTAGCGTGTCTTGCGGTGTATCCACCAATAATAGTGAATACTTCATGCGATTAACCGAAAAATAGGCTTTGACGTTTGTTTCACTGGTCGAGTTTTTCTCTACACATATTTTTGCACCGTCCAATTCCAGGGCACTGTGTTTCCCTGATTTTTTCCAAACCAAAAAACCTTGTCCGTCGAAGTACACCGTCGCCGCAAAGCTGATCCCCTTATCCAGATCCCTGGACAATGTCCAGGTGGTATTCCTCGCCAGCACATCAATTTTTCCCGCCGCCAGCGCCGGGATTCGTTCTGCGCTGGTCAAAGGAACAAAGGTGACTTTCTTCGCATCGCCAAGCACAGCTGCAGCTACGGCGCGACACATGTCAACATCGAATCCTTTCCACACACCATTCTCTTGTGTGGCAAACCCTGCCAACCCTGTACTCACGCCGCATTGTAGTTGCCCTCGTGTGCGTACATCATCAATCGTCGCAGCCTGAGACGCCGCCACAAACAAAGCAGATAGTAAAAACAAATAACGAACCATAATGATAATTCTCCCGGCTACCAGGTTATTAAAGTCCAGCGAGGAATGACAATATCCCGACCAGAAGCTGTGCGTCGCAAATCCAGCTCGCCCGTTCCCGTATCGTCAACCAAGTAGTAAGCAGGACCAAATTTGGGTTTGATTTTGATCATGTAAAGGTTTCCATTGATACGGTACTCCTCTACGGTGCGGTTATCGTGTTCTTTGACCTGAACCTCAGGCTGCAGTTCATCTTCATGGTATTCCAGATCCAGCTCTGCCCATACAGGAGCAACCCCCATGGACAAAAGCATGATCAAAGACAACGTATTGCGGGTGATATTTTCCCGGACTAGCGATATGACTGACACTTAAAATGCCCTTATCCAATAAATAAAATACGATGCGCTATTTAACCTCATCTACCCCAATATAGAAACCTCTGTACACATCTGGTGGTGATTTGTTGATATAGGTAAGCGGTTGGATCCGGGAATAATCTACACCAGACTTGCCTACAGAGCCGTTTCCACTTACCCTTTCTCCAATATTCTTGCAGTGAGGCTCATCATGAATTCAGCCAACCACCAAAGCGCACGTTACAACATGGCCTATCAACAGATCCGTCCCTGGGATGTATATGACAATCAGGTACTGAATGTCATGCAGGAACTTCCCCGGGAGCAATTCGTTCCTCATGCCTATCGCAGCCTTGCTTTTGCCGATACCCGTATTCCCCTGGGCCATGGACAAATGATGATGGAACCCAAACTGGAAGCCCGACTGCTGCAGGCACTGAGCATCAAACCCAGTGACCAGATTCTGGAAATCGGTACCGGTAGCGGATTCCTCACTGCCTGCCTCGCCGCATTGGGAAATACGGTCAGCAGCTATGATATCTACGATGCACTGATACAAACAGCAGAAGAAAAGCTCCACATGCAGGGGATAAACAATGTCCATCTGCACCTGGGCAACGCCTTCACTGCAAAGCTGCCCCAGGAGGGTTTTGATGTCATTGCCGTCACCGGATCATTACCCCAATACACCGATTATCTGGAGCAGTTTTTAGCTCCCGGTGGGCGGCTCTACATGATCGTGGGTAAATCACCGGTGATGGAAGCCACCCTGATTACCCGTCATGGCGATGAAATGGTAAAGGATTTTTTACTCGAAACTGATCTCCCTGCGCTTGAACTGCTACCCCACTCTTCAGGCTTTTCATTCTGACGCAACCACCTACTTGGTATATTCTAGGAGAACCCGGCTTGAAACCAGTTGACAATACCTCTGACGGTTCCTATTCCCGTGCAGTAACACGCTTTTCCCGCCCCCATGTCGCCAAGGATTATCCCTCGGAATATGACAACAGCAGCCGCCGTGACCGCACTGAAAAAGCCGCTATTCTTCGTACCCTGAAACATATCAAACCTGGGGGACATGTATTGGATTTACCCTGCGGAACGGGTCGCTTGTCACGCTTATTGCTGGAACAGGGCTTTGAAGTAACGGGGGCAGATTCTTCTGCTTCAATGCTGGAGCATGCAGCCGAGAATCACCGTCAACGCCTGCAAGCCGCGCCAAATCTGGGCAACATCGATTTTGAACTTGCCGATGTCATGCATACGCCTTATGACGACGAGCAATTCGATGCGGTGATCAGCAATCGGCTATTCCACCATTTCAATACCAGCGAATTGCGCCGCCCGGCAATCGCTGAACTGGCACGCATCTCATCCGGCCCCGTCATTATTTCCTTCTTCAATTCTTTTTCGCTCAGCGCACAATGGCGTCGTCTCAAACGCCGCATAAAGGGGGTAACCCCAAAGGATAGAATACCGATTCCCCGCGCTTTGCTGGAAGCCGATCTGGAATCACAAGGACTCAAAGCCATCGATTGGCATGCTACCCGCTGGGGCATCTCTCCTCATTGGTATGTGGTCGCAGTTAAACGCCAAGAATAAGCGAGCCAAAAAGCTCAGGGCAGAAAGCTGTCTACATGCCGGGTAAGACGTGACAAGGCACCTCGATTTTCTTCCACCACCCGCCTGCCATTTTCACCGATGCGTGATCGTTCACTGGCGTCCTGTAACCAGGCGGACACTTGTTGTCCCAGGGTCTCGCTGTCTTGTACCATAACCCCGGCCTCCCTGTCCCTGAGCAGGCGGGCAATGCCGGAGAAATTGAATACATGGGGGCCAAAAACCACGGCAACCCCCTGGGCAGCAGCTTCCAGCATGTTATGCCCACCCACCTTCACCAGACTGCCTCCGATAAATGCCACATCGGCACAGCCCAGAAACACCAGCAATTCCCCCATGGTGTCACCCAGTAGTACCTGGGTTTTCCCATCACATTTGGGGGTGCGCGAGCGTCTCTCCATGGGATAGCCTTTTTTCTGAATCAGGGCTGCCACTTTGTCGAATCGCTCCGGATGCCGGGGAACCAGAACCAGCAATGCAGACGGGACTTTCTGTAGTATTTGCTCATGCGCCTGCAACACCTGTTCATCTTCACCTTCATGGGTGCTGGCAGCCACCCATACCGGACGATCGCCCCATACACGACGCAATACCTGAGATTGTTCCTGCACACTGGCAGAAATGCGCATATCAAACTTGATACTGCCACTGATATGAACACGCTCTTCGGGCACGCCCAAGTTTACGAAGCGCTTGGCATCCGCTTCGGATTGGGTAACCACTAAGCTGATAGCAGAAAATACGTTACGGGAAAATTTCCCGAATCTTCCATACCCCCGGGCTGAACGGGAAGACAAACGACCATTAGCCAACAGGGTGGGAATTTTCCGCTGCTGGCATATGGCCAACAAGTTCGGCCATATTTCTGTTTCCACCATAATCAGCAGACAGGGTTTTACTTTATCCAGAAAAGAAGAAATTGCAGGTGGTAGATCGTAGGGACAATAAACATGAAAAACATCTTTACCGAACAGCAGGCGAACACGCTCCGATCCTGTAGGCGTGGATGTGGTGATGGTAATGGGCAGCAGGGGATGCTGTTGTCGCAGATGCCGAACCAAAGGCTCAATCGCCTGTGCTTCACCCACAGACACGGCATGAATCCATACGCCGCCTGCCCCAGGGGTTCCGGAAAACATTCCCAAACGCTCTCGCCAACGCTTGCGGTAAGCCGGTGCCTTGATGCTTCGATACAACAAGCGCATCAACACAAAAGGCAACAACAGATACAGCACCAGGGTATATAACAACCTCAGCATAAGGCATCCATCGCCGTAACATTTTGCCGCAGATGTTGCTCATTGATGGTGCCGATAATCATACTGCTCACTCCTGGCAAAGAAAACACATGGCGCATGGACGCCAAGACACCCTCTTGCCCTGGAATATGACCACTCATCAAACCTTTCTTGATCAACACCCCTTTTCCCTGTATTGCCGCTGCTTCCAGCACAGGTCGCTCTTCATCATATTCAAGATTAGCGGTTGCCATCACCACGTCCATGTTCTGAACCACTTTCAGCCCACCTGCTACTGTTTTTGAGGACATGCCATGGGCGCGGATCTTCCCCTGTTGTTTCAACGTCTGCAGGGCATCCAGCGCCCCTTCCTGCTCCAGAATGCGTAAATCATCACCATTTGAATGGATCAATACGCAGTCCAGATAATCTGTATTCAGATCCTTCAGACTTTGTTCCACGGAAGCCAGAGTGTAGGCGTAGCTGAAGTCGAAGCGGGACTGTCCCTGCTCAAAAATCTCGCCCACCTTGGAAACGATCACCCAATCCTGGCGTGCCCCTGGGAGGAGGGTGCCCAGACGTTGCTGGGCATTGCCATAGGCAGGTGCCGTATCCAGAAGATTGATGCCCAGTTCTTTGGCAATGCTGAGAATTCTGATCACCTCTGCATCTGCCGGAATAGTAAAAGATGTCGGATACTTGACCTGCTGATTCCGCCCGAACTTGACGCTACCCAAGCCCAAGGGGCTGACCTGGATTCCTGTACTGCCTAACGCTCTCAATTCCATGTCGACACCTGTTCCCAGGGCAAAGTGGCCAATTCAGGTTTTGGCAATTCCAGGGATGGGGCGTCAAGGTCGCCTGACTGAGCAGGGGAATTTTTCAGCTGCAGCAACACCTGCTCTGCCAGTCGCGGCGCAAATGCCAACTTGGTTGGCCAGGCGACCATGACATCACCATGAGTGCTGAGATGGCAATCATTGGGTCGCTTACCCCCGGCGCTTGCCTTTTCTGCCCTGTTGATGCGCAGGCTTGACCATTGGAGATGATCAAACTTCATCCAGGGCAGGAGTTTTTCCAATTCAGATTTTGCATAGGCAAGTTGCGCCTGTTCGCTGCGCTTTACCCCCTCTTCCGCCAACTGCCCGCCCAAATACCAAATCTGCCCTTCTGCCAGGGGATAGCTGGTAATGGTAAGACGCGGGTTACTGCTCGCACCCAGGCAATGGGCAAACACCGGGGGTAACAATCCCTTCACCATCACCATATGCAGAGGGCGGGTTTGCATCTGGGGAACATCCATATTCCAGCGTTCCATCAAGGCCGCATTTCCTTCCCCCGCAGCGAGCAAGATCTGCCTGGGTTGCAGCAAGTAATCTTTTATCTGCACACCTTCAGCCCCAATTTTCATCTGTTGCGGTGAATAGTGATAACACTGGGGCAATGCCTGTTTTGCCAGTTCACTCATCAGAGAAGCGGTATCCAATACCGGTTCTTGCAATTGATAAAGACTGCCACGAAACCCGGAGGCATCGAAGGGCGCAGGTAATTGGCTTTTGGCCATTGCCTGTACTTTACTTTGCATCAACTTGCTGGCAAAAACGCTCGCCAATGAAGAACTCAGACTGCCGCTGGACCACAGATACTGGTGTGGAGAAATCACCCGCACTGCACTCAAATCCATACTGCCGTTGCCCGCCAAAGCATCGGCCCAGATGCCGGGCATATCAGAAATCGCCTGAGTAGCCGCCGTCAGCTTGCCTTTCAGCGCATATTTGGTGCCGCCGTGAATGATGCCCTGGGAAGCGATGGACTGCACGCCACCCAATGCCTGGGATTCCAGTAACAATACCCGATACCCGGCACGGCGTGCCTGCAACAGTGCCCACAATCCGGCAACACCGCCACCAAAGATCAATAAATCCAGCGCCAGTCTATTCACGACCTCTGCTTGATGCTGTCGACAATGGAAGTTGTGGATACACCATCGATATAGCTCAGCACTTTGACTTCGCCCCCGGCTTCCCGTACACAGGCAGCGCCAGGGATGGAATCCGGGTCATTGTCCCCACCTTTTACCAACAGATCCGGCTGCAGACGGCAAATCAGGCGTTCTGGGGTTTCTTCGGAAAAAGCCAGCACCCAATCCACAAAGCCCAGGGCAGCCAGCACATGCATACGGTTCTCCAGGGGGTTCACGGGGCGTTCCGGCCCCTTCAACTGACGCACGGTTTCGTCCACGTTGACAGCGACAATCAGGCGGTCACCAAGACGGCTTGCCTGCTCCAGATAGGTCACATGCCCCGCATGTAACAAGTCAAAACAACCGTTGGTAAATACGATACGTTCTCCACGGTTACGCGCCGCGGCAACCAATTCCATCAAGGTGTCTTCGCTCACCACTCCATGCTCAGCCAGACGCTGCTCTTGCAGTGCATTTTCCAACTCGGTGGCACTGACACTGGCGGTTCCCAGCTTGCCCACTACGATACCTGCGGCGAGATTGGCCAAGGCGGTACTGGCTTCAACAGACTGATTGGCTGCCATGGCCAGGGCAAGGGTAGCGATTACCGTATCGCCAGCACCGGTCACGTCGAACACTTCCCGAGCCTGTGTTGGCAGATGATGCGCCTCGGCTTTGGCGTTGAACAGGCTCATGCCTTGTTCTCCGCGAGTCACCAACAAATGTGCCAGGGCGCAATCGTCGATCAACCGGGAAGCCGCGTTCTCAAGCTGAGCTTCATCCTCACAGGAACCAGCAACAGCCTGGAATTCTGCCCAGTTGGGCGTAATCAGGGTCGCACCATGATAACGACTGAAATCCTGACCTTTGGGGTCGATCAACACTGGCACCCCGGCTTTTCGAGCCAGATCGATCCATACTTGAGGTTGAGCAAGGGTTCCCTTGCCATAATCGGACAGAACAACCACATCACAGTCTGTGAGGCTGGATGCAAACTGTGCCAGCATGGCGCTGGCATCATGTGCGGGAAATCCATCTTCAAAATCAAGGCGAATCAGCTGCTGATGACGACTGATAACGCGCAACTTGGTAATGGTGGGATATTGGCTTTCACGAAATAATCGGGCATCAACCCCGGCAGCCTGAAGTTGATGTGCCAGGGTATCAGCCGCAGCATCGTCACCCACCAGTCCAAGTAAGGATACCTTGCCACCCAAAGCAGCGATATTGATTGCCACATTACCACTGCCCCCGGCACGCCCTTCTTCTTCATGCACATGTACCACGGGAACCGGTGCTTCTGGAGAAATTCGTTCTGTGGCACCATGCCAGTAGCGATCCAGCATCAGATCGCCGACAACCAGCACCTTAGCAGCAGAAAAGTCAGGCAGCTTTCTCACCGGGGATTCTAGAACTTGAAAACTGCTTGGGCACGACCGCCAAAGTCACTGCCGTTGCCACCCAGCCCAACCGAAGCACCCGCTTTCAGGTCAACACTATTGCCAATGGAGAAAACCAGTTCGGGGTGTAAAGTAAGCTGATTCATGCCGGAGAAATCGCCAAGATAGGTCAACTCCACGACAGGAAGTACGCTACCCCAGGGATTAAACATCATCGCGGCTTTCAGGTCAGCAACAACGAATTGATCATTATTGCCAGGATTCAGGTCATCTGAAGCCCCGTAGTAACGCAAGCCAAAGTTGACAATACCATGACCGAAACTGTGCTGCCGGTCCATTTTCACACCCGCAAAGAATACCGTGCCGTTGTGATTGATGGCATCAAAACCCGTACCGGGGCGCGCCAGGGTGGTATCCAGGGGCGCAGGTACAGAGCCACCGCCAATATAGTATCCCAGACCATAGCCATCATCTTCCAACTTGCTCAACTGATGCTCGAAGGTGAAGGTCAGGAAATCGAATACGCCGCCGTTTCCATCAACATCAATATTCTGACCAGGCATGGCAGAATGCTCTTTCTTGACCGTTGCCTCACCCTTGGTTTTGAATGGGTAGGAAATGCGCAATCGAAATTTGTCCATGAATGGCATGGAGGTTTCCGCCATGGCAGTCCAACCGTCAAAATCTTCCACTTCATCCAACTCTACGCCATTGAAAGATTCATAGGAAAACTTGATTTCGATATCATCTCCGATCTCCGGAGACAAGGTCAGGATAGGCTCTGGAGTACGGTTTCCTGCCTGAACAAGTCCCCCTGCCATCAGCAATGTACCCAGTAACGCGTTCATCAATGTCTTGTTCATCATTATCTACTCACTCAATTCTGTTAAATAATTATTTGCGCTTCTTGCGCTCCCAGGCTTTGTCCCATTCCATGATCAATGGTTTCAATGCCTGCTTATAGCTTTCATCACGAGGCAATTGCTGAAGATACATATCAACAAACCTCTCAAATCCAAAATCCCGCATCACCTTGCTGTGGTAATCGCTATTGAACAAATGCCGAAAATTTCTCGCCCGCAGTTTTTTTCCCAACGCCCAGGGCCAAAAGCGCATATCCTGGATATCGATCAGCCCCATGCTGCCATCGGGTCGTAACAACACGTTGCCAGGATGTACAGAGCGAAAGTAGATGCCCTTTTCGTGCAATTGTCCCAGAAACCCGGCAAAAATACGGAACAGGTCTTCATCTTCAGTTTCCGGCAGCAACTCAAAGAATGGATCTCCTTCCAGCAAATCATAAACGATGCCGTGACGCTTGATATCCGGACAGTAGAAGGTTTCCAGGATATTCGGAGCCGCTACACCACGCGCCAAACTACGCCGGGCATTGTTGGCAAAACGCAGATTGTAAGGATATATCCGCCCGGAGCTCAGGGAGCGCTTGATACGGAACATCTTGACGATTTTCTTATCTGGTAACAGCCAGACTTTGACGCCAAAAGATTGCTCTTCCAATACCTTGGCACCATCAACCAGTGACTCATACTCCGCCTTGGAGATAACCTTTCCCATACTAGTGCTCCTTCAGGGTAATAATTACGGATTCAGCGTTCCTATGCCATTTCGCGGCAAGGTGCTGTGCCCAGGCAATGATCATTCTCTTGACAAGCACAGGAACGCCCTGCGGGTCAGCTTGTCTGCGCCCACGGACTGCGTTGTTCCTCTTGGCAAGGGAACGACCATTGCCTGCGAGGAACGCCTTGCCGTGAACGCAGGCAAGCTGACTGAACTCGCAATTATTACCTTGATGAAACACTAGGCTCCCTGCTTTCTCAACACATAAGTACGCCACATGGAATACCCGGGGAGAAAATCCACTTTTCCCAGTATATCAAATCCGGCTTGTGCAAATTCTTCATGCAATGCCTGCTGAGAGTGGATGAAGCGATTCTGGAAGTTCTTTTTGCGCTTTCTGGGCTTCTTGCCACTACTGCGATCAGCTTCCAATTTGGCGCGGCGCCAAGCCTTGTAATTTCCATCCACCCACAAAGACACACACACGGTCTCCCGTGCAACTCGATGAAATTCCTTGTAAATCCGCATTCTGTCTTGTGCTTCACCAACATGGTGCAGGAGACGCATACACAGAATTCCATCCACGGCATTATCATCCATATCGATATCGAAAGCCGAGGTTTGAAACACCTCAAACCGGGATGCCACTTCTGCCGCCTGCAATTCTTTCGCCACCACCAGCATGCCTTCGCTGTAATCCGCTGCATAAAGTTTGCGCTGGGGATCTTCCGCCAACATATCCCAGAATCGTCCCGCACCACAGGGGAGATCCAGTACTGATGATGGATTTCCCGCAATCTGCAGGGCACGACGCGCCATGCGTTGCTCCCAGCGATTGGAAAAGCGCCGACCGAAAGTGCTCAGATGCTTTTCGTAGTATTCATCCGCCTTTTGCTTGGAATATTTTCCGGAAAAATCCAGTTCACCTTCGGTGACCTCCGGTTTCATGGAATCATTTTGTTTCACTATCTACCTTCTTCAATACGATTTGATGGTTATACAGATGCGCGTATTCACCATCTTTGGCAATAAGCTCGGCATGGGTTCCTGATTCGACAATCTGCCCCTGGCTGATCACCATAATGCGATCAGCATTCTCAATAGTAGACAAACGATGCGCAATAATCAGAGTGGAACGATTTTCCGTGAGATTGTGCAGCGCCGCCTGAACATGGCGTTCAGAAGCCGTGTCCAGTGCTGAGGTGGCTTCATCAAGAATCAAAATAGGCGCATCTTTGAGCAGGGCTCTGGCAATGGCAATACGCTGACGCTGCCCCCCTGACAGACGTACGCCATCTTCACCGACAATGGTGTCAAATCCATCTGGCAGTTGTTCGATAAATTCCATAGCATGCGCCGCATGTGCCGCCGCTTCAAGCTTTTCCTGGGTCGGTGGTTCAGCCACGCCATAGGAAATATTTGCCGCAACCGTATCGTTGAACAAAATCGATTCCTGTCCCACATAGGCAATTTGGTCACGCAGACTGCGCAGCTTGATATCCTGCAAGGGTATATCATCCAGATAGATACAGCCCGCAGTCGGATCATAAAAACGCGGGATCAACGCAGCAATAGTGGTTTTCCCGCTCCCAGATGGCCCCACCAGAGCAATGCTTTGCCCCGCTTCCATACTGAAGCTGATACCTCGCAAAGCGTTGCTTTCTGCCTGGTCATAACAAAACTCCACGTCTTCGAAACGCAGTGTTCCTTCAATTTTATCCAGTTTTTTACTGCCGTTATCTTTCTCAGGCAGCTCATCAATCAGCTGGAATACAGATTCCGCGCCTGCCAATCCTGTCTGCAATGGTTGATTGATGGCAGTAAGGCGTTTGATGGGGGGAAAGAGTAAACCCAGAGCGGTAAAAAACGACGTAAACTCACCCACACTCATGGGTTCGCCACCCAGTTGCCCCGTTCCCAGGTAGATGAGAATGGCAATCATCACCGCACCAATAAACTCGACAATGGGCGCACTGGTGGCATCGGCAACATGTAGTTTGAAACGATAGCGGCGCACCCAATTGGCAAGCTTGATGAAACGCTTGCGCTCGTAGTCTTCACCGCCATAGACTTTGACAATCTTGTTGCCACGGGTGGCTTCTTCCAGGGAATGGGTCATTTCTCCCATGGTGTCCTGCAAGTCACGACTGGAGCGGCGCATGCGCTTGGAAACAAAGCGCACAAAGGTCAACATCACTGGCAACAGAATCGACACCATCAAGGTGAAACGCCAATTCATGTACAGCAAAAAACCCAGCAAGCCTACCACTGACAAACCGTCCCTCAGGAAGACCACCAACACCCGGGTGGCGGCCGTGGTTACCTGGGTGACATCGTAGGTGATCTTGGCAATCAAATTGCCTGTCACATGAGCATCAAAATAAGGCACGGGCAGGGTCAGCAGCCGCTCGAACATCTTCTTGCGCAAATCCAGAACGACTTTGCCGCCGACCCATTGAAAAGCGACCCGGCTGACAAAGCTGGAAAACCCCCTCACCATATACAACGCCAACAGGGCAATGGGCATCCAGAACATATACCATTCATCCCGCTCGACAAACGCCTTGTTCATCAGCGGTTCCATGAGGAAAGGGATTACCGGCTCAGTAGCCGCCAGAAATACGGTAAATGCCACAGCAACAACAAACATCGGCCAATATGGGCGCACATGTTGCAACAATCGCCAATAGAGCACCTTGCTCTCGGCAAAAGTTGTCAAGTTTTGGGCTTGCTTTTTGCGTTTACGACTCATTCAGTCAACCGGATAGATTCGGGGATCACTACGTTGCGGACGGGTTCTGAAACGGCGATGTATCCACATATACTGCTCGGGGGTTTCTCGCACCCATTTTTCAACCAGGTCATTGACCCGCTGGGTATCTGCCATCAGATCCCCACTGGGAAAATCCTTCCAGGCCGGCTCCAGGAACAAGTCATGGCCCTTGCCATCCGCTCTTCGAACCGCACGAAAAGGCACTACTGCCGCCCCACTCAACTTTGCCAAACGAGCCGTGGCTGAATTGGTAGAAGCAATAGTCCCAAAAAACTTTACAAACACGGACTCTCGACGTGCTGTATTTTGGTCGACAGCATACCACACGGCATGTCCTTGTTTAAGCGCCCTGATCAGCCCCCGCACGTTGTGGCGGGGAATAATGCCCGCCGACCATTTGCTTCTGGCATCAGCAATAATCTTGTCCATTACCGGATTGTTATCGGGACGGTACATTCCCATGAACGGCTGTACGCTCAGCAGCAGGCGATTTCCAAACTCCGGGCTGTTCAGATGTGCCGACAACAACAACACCCCTTTCCCTTGCTGCAACGCCTGCTGCAAGTTCTCCAGACCATGCACATGGGCTAACTTATTGATTCGCCTCGGCGAGCCCCACCATGCAAGGGGCGCTTCCAACAAGCTGATTCCAAGATGATCACAGCTCTTTTCAAATAAGCGTTGGCGCCATTCCGGACTCTTGTCAGGAAAACACAAATCAATATTTGTTCGAGCAATGATTTTGCGTTTCGGCGCCACCCAAATATAAATCTTACCCAAAACAGGCCCCATCCACAGAATCAAGCGATAGGGGAGCAATGCCAGGAGACGCAAAAAAACCACCCCCAACCAGGTGATCCATAAGCGGGGGTGATATAGCGACAGACCCTTGAATTTATTTGCCACGACAGTTGCTGTTTATTGGTCAGGCATTTTCTTCCAGACACAATGACAGGGCTTCGCGCCAGTCGGGCAGTCGAATTCCCCATGCCTGCCACAAACGGTTGTTATTCAACACGGAATACGCCGGGCGTGTCGCCGCTGTCGGATAGTCTGCGGTGGTCACGGGTTGCAATTCACAATCACAATCTCCTGCCTGCAGAATCGCTTCAGCAAAATCATGCCAGCTTGCTTTTCCTTCGGAGGTGAGATGAAAGATTTCACCGCGATGCTCTCCAAAGCTGAAACCACCATCAATGGTGCGGCATTGCGCCAGCAACTGAGCTGTTGCCTCGGCAATCATTCTTGACCAGGTAGGCGCGCCGAACTGATCTGCAACAACATTCAAACTGTCTTTTTGCTCAAATAGCTTTTGCATGGTAAGCATGAAATTCTTGCCCCGCGCCCCGTACACCCATGCTGTACGCAGAATCAGACATTCTGCGCGAGATTTGAGCAATGCCTGCTCTCCTGCCAATTTGGTTCGCCCATAAACACTTTGAGGGTTTGGCTCGTCGTTTTCCTTCCATGGTGTATTGCCATTGCCGGAAAAGACATAATCCGTGGAATAATGCAGCACTGGGCAGTCAATACCCGCGCCCAACATGCCCATTTCTCCAACGGCTTCAGCATTGATGCGGTGCGCCAGCTCGGGCTCGGATTCTGCCTGATCTACTGCCGTATAGGCGGTGGCATTCACCATCAACCCCGGTGCCAAGCCTTGCACCAGTGATTTCAGGGCAGATGGATCCGTCAAATCAAGGCGATGATCCGCCCCATCCAGCCCGGCGGTGACCACGTCACCCAAGGTAGCGAGGGTACGTCGCAGCTCCCAGCCTAACTGTCCATTGTGACCAAATAACAGAATTTTCGGTTTGTCATAATTCATGATTGATATTCCGGCAAACGGTTTTCGGGAACGTCTTTCAGCAACAGCGCATCAGCGTCTTTCTGAGACAGACTGGGCTTGCCCACAATGGGCCAATCAATATTGATATCCGGGTCATCCCAACGAATACTCAAGTCTGTTTCTGGATGATACAGATCAGTGCATTTGTAACTGAAGATCGCCTGGTTGCTGGTCACCAGATAGCCGTGGGCAAACCCGGGTGGCACCCACAGCTGGCGGTGATTGTCACCCGACAGTATCACACCAACCCATTTTCCAAAATAAGGGGAATTGCGGCGTACGTCGACGGCCACATCAAAAACTTCACCCATCACCACTTGCACCAACTTTCCCTGGGAATAGGGATGCTGTAAATGCAAACCCCGCAATATCCCGTGGCTGGAGGCTGCCATGTTGTCCTGAACAAAAGGCAGTGCTATACCCGCTTCTGCATAGCGTTGCTGCTGCCAGGTTTCGATGAACCAACCGCGCTGATCCCCATGCACAGCAGGTTCGATAATGACCACGCCAGGAATATCAGTTTGCAGAATATTCATCGAATGTTCTCCCCTATCAAATCCTGTAAATACTGACCATAGCTGGTTTTCGCCAGTTCTGCTGCCAGCTTGAGCAACTGCTCATCATCTATCCAGTTCATGCGCCATGCGACTTCTTCCGGGCAGCACACTTTCAATCCCTGACGGGATTCGAGGGTTTGAATGAACTGCGCCGCTTCCAACAGTGAATCGTGGGTGCCCGTATCCAGCCATGCCATGCCCCGACCCAACACCTCGACATTCAAAACATCTGCCGCAAGATATGCCTTATTGACATCGGTAATTTCCAGCTCACCACGAGGAGAAGGCTTTATATCCTTGGCAATATCCACAACGCGATTGTCGTAAAAATACAGTCCGGTGACCGCATATCGGGATTTTGGCTGGGGTGGCTTTTCTTCCAAACTGAGAGCATGAAAATCCTGGTCGAACTCCACCACACCGTAGCGCTCGGGATCATGCACAGGATATGCGAAGACCGTCGCCCCGTTTTTTTGCTCTGCCGCATGCAGCAACAGATTGGCAAAATCATGGCCATAAAAAATATTATCACCCAATACCAGAGCAACCGAGTCATCGCCAATAAAGGTTTCTCCAATAATGAACGCTTGCGCCAAGCCCTCGGGCTTGGGTTGAACGGCGTATTCGATGTTCATTCCCCAACGACTACCATCTCCCAGCAATTGCTCGAACAGGGGCGTGTCCTGGGGCGTGGATATAATCAGCACATCTCTGATTCCCGCCAGCATCAAGGTACTCAACGGATAATAAATCATGGGCTTGTCATAAACCGGCAACAGTTGTTTGGAGATGCTGCGCGTGACTGGATGCAGTCGCGTACCCGAACCTCCTGCCAGGACAATTCCTTTCATTACAGCCTCCCCAGGCGTTGCCCTTGATAGCTGCCATCCAGCACCCGCTGACACCAGCTATTGTTGTCGAGATACCAATCCACGGTTTTCTCCATACCCGTTTCAAAGGTTTCTTCTGGAACCCAGCCCAGCTCCTGCTCGATCTTGTCCGCATCGATAGCATAACGCTGATCATGCCCGGGGCGGTCATCCACATGTACGATCAAATCTGCATAGCGTTTGATCTCGCCAGGATGTTCGGGACGTTTCTGATCCAGAATCGCACACAGGGTTTCCACCACTTCCAGGTTGGTTTTTTCGTTGTGCCCACCAATGTTGTAGGTTTCACCCACACGTCCTTCTTCCAGCACTTTCAACAAAGCACGGGCATGGTCATCGACATATAGCCAGTCTCGAATCTGATCGCCTTTACCATAGATGGGCAAATCTTTTCCTGCTAGGGCATTCAGAATAATCAAAGGCACCAGTTTTTCAGGAAACTGATTTGGACCATAGTTGTTTGAGCAATTGGTAATCAGCACCGGCAGCCCATAGGTTTCATGCCAGGCACGCACCATATGATCTGAGGATGCCTTGCTGGCGGAATAGGGAGAATTGGGCTGATAGGGCGATGTTTCGGTAAACATGCCTTCTGCCCCCAGGCTGCCATACACTTCATCCGTGGAGATGTGGTGAAAGCGGAACTGTTGCTTGTCTGCTGCGCTCAGTTCATTCCAGTAGCTACGCGCTGCTTCCAGTAACACGCAAGTTCCACTGACGTTGGTTTCGATAAATGCCGCAGGTCCATCGATGGAGCGATCCACATGAGATTCCGCTGCCAGATGCATAATCGCCGATGGCTGGTATTGATCAAACACCCGCGATACCTCAGTCGCATCACAGATATCCACTTGTTCGAAGGCATAGCGGTCGCTATCCGACACAGTTTCCAGAGATTCCAGATTGCCTGCATAAGTCAGTTTGTCCAGGTTGATTACCCGGTAGTCTGTATTGGTGATCAGGTGGCGAATCAATGCCGAGCCGATGAACCCAGCCCCGCCTGTAATCAGGAGTGTTTTGTTATTCATTGTTTGCTTTCACTTTTAGTTACGAGTATGTCTTCCATTATTAAATACTGCAGATCCGAACCATAAAACATATTCAGCGCATCTTCGGGGGAACACACCATAGGCTCGCCACGGCGATTCAAGGAGGTGTTCAGCACTACAGCATTCCCAGTATGTTGTTCCAATGCCTCGATCAGTGCGTAGTATCTGGGGTTGGTGTCTTTTGTTACTACCTGAGCGCGCGCCGTGCCATCTTCATGCACCACTTCCGGCACCCGTTCTTTCCAACCTTCACCCACATCAAAAGTGATGGTCATATAGGGTGCTGGATGATCCGTTTGCAACATATCTGCCGCCACCCGATCCAGAATACTGGGACAAAAAGGACGCCAGCGCTCACGGTATTTGATTTGTTCATTGATACGATCAGCAATCCCTGGCACATTCGGCGCACCCAAGATCGAGCGATTACCCAAGGCACGAGGGCCAAATTCCATCCTTCCCTGAAACCATGCCAGAGGATTGCCATCAGCCAATAACTTGGCGGCTGTTTCTGGCACATGGTCTATTTTTTGCCAATGGGGCTTCTGCCCATGAGCTTCACAAGCCGCGATACATTGCTCATTGGTATAGCGAGGACCAAGATAGGCATGGCGCATGGCTTGCACATCTTCACCTAGCTGATTGGCAACATAGGAAGCCGCGCCGATGGCGGTGCCTGCGTCAGAAGCTGCGGGCTGAACGAACAATTCCTTGATGTTCTCGGTTGCCAGCAGGCGCTGATTGAGCTTGACGTTCAACGCCACACCACCAGCAAATGCCAGTTTGCCGGTTTCCTTCAGAATATCCCCCAGATAGTGATCCACCAACCCCAGGGAAACCTTTTCCAGCAAATCCTGCATACTGGCAGCATAATCCACATAAGGGTCATCAATCTCATCCCCTTCTCGCGGCGGCCCCAACCAATCCACCAGTTTCGGGCTGAAATACTGTCCCTTGCCCTGCTTGTCCCGATAACGGCGCATGCCGATGACATTTACCAGGCGGGTATTCACTTTGAAGGATTTTTCGTCGTAGTCGATCAGGGGTGAAAAATCAAAACGCGATGGATCACCATAGGGCGCCATCCCCATCACCTTGAATTCACCATCGAGCATCTCGAAACCCAGATATTCGGTCATGGCGCCGTAGACGCCACCAAGAGAGTCTGGATCATAGAATTCCTTGATTTTATGGATACGACCGTTTTCTCCATAACCAAAGAAGGTAGTCGCGTATTCCCCTTTACCATCAATACCAAGAATGGCGGTCTTTTCCTTGAAACCACTCAAATGATAAGCGCTACTGGCATGAGCCAGGTGGTGCTCCACCATTTCCAGACGGGCATTGGTGATTCCCAGATCCGCCACCAATTTTTCCAACAGGGAGCGATTTCGGCAATAGCGGCGATTACCTCGAAGCAGCGCGGTCAACGCCCGATCCGGCGCATACCAGTGGCGGGCGGCGTAATGCCAGCGAGCAGGGCTGCTCAGGGGGATTTTTGCATAGGGAAAGGCAACAACATCCACATCTTGTGGCGCAATTCCGGCATGTTCCAGACAAAAACGCGTTGCCTCATAGGGAAAGCGTCCTTTTGCATGCTTATCGCGAATAAAGCGTTCTTCTTCTGCCGCCGCTACCAATTCGCCATCCACAAACAACGCTGCGGAAGGGTCATGGCTTACCGCTCCGGCTACACCTAATACAATCATGAATAATGCGCCTTCAACGCCCAAAAGGAAGAATTTCTATTCTTCCACACACCTAAGGGAGTGCTGATCTATTCATGAACACACATCTCGCACCTGAAATGCCCGATAACTTCGTCACCTACAGGGATGTAGGTGAGGGGCGTAAGCCGGGAGCGGTAAGCTTTGAAATTCTCGGCAATTGCTCCTGCATTGCTCTACCTACGCCCATCCTTGGGCTAGTTGCCAATAGCCAGCTATTAGCCGCCAACTCCACCTTGCTATCAAATATTTCAGGCACGATCTGCTACGTCATGAATCGATCAGAGCTTCCCCAAAAACGGGGACAAACCCATCCCCCTGCTTTTCGATTCAAACCACAGACCGAATTCCAGACCTATTCTAGCAAAATCGCGCTGTTCGGGCTTGCCTCTGCACAATAACGATTGAATAAAGCAGGTTTGCCGCCAGGGAAGCGTTGACCTGTGTTATGAATTCACACCTCATACCTGAAATACCGAGAACTTCGCCTTGTTTTCGAATATTTCAGGTGCAATCTGCTTTGTTCAAAATCAATCAGAGCTTCCCTAAGGAACCTCTGATCGAATCGTGACACGGCATCTTGCGGCGCAAAATCGTCCATTTCTGCGTTGCAAACCTTCGCAATAGCTTGCTATTACGCGCGGCTTGCGCCTTGAACTGAACGATTTTTCACCACAATCTGCTCGCACCAGATTCAATCAGAGGTTCCCTAACGGCTGATGGCTTTCGCCGCCTTCATCAGCACCAGGGGATTGTGAATGGAGTCGTACACAGGTATCACCTCCTTGCCGGTATCGAAATGGCCATACACGGCCATCATGGCGGTACGCACGGAGTATTCCACCGTGAACACACAATCCTTGGGCACCTCAGCGAACTGGCCGAGAAAGGCAAAGTTCGTGGCATCCTTGGGAATCACCAGGGGCCGGTCGCCTTTCTTGCGCGGCATGAACAGGCTGTCGATGAAAGGCATGGCCACCGGAATGCAATTGATCACCTTATCGGCGTCCACCACCGGGCGCATCAGATCCTGCACCTTGAGGTGATACCAAAGTTCTTCCAGGATCTCCGCCCCAGTACATTCGGACATCTTCTTTTTCACATAGTTGCCCTTACGGTCCGGATACAGGCCATAACCCCAGAAGATCTTCACGTCCTTGGGCTGGTTGGGAAAATGTGGCTGACGGGCGATGACGATGGACATGAGCCAGTTGGAGTCGGTCATGGTCACCAGGCCGCCGGTGCCGTCCGTATTGCCGGAGAAGTTCTCCATGTAGTCGTGGAAAGTATCGTCGTGCAGGGTGGCGGTAAAGGAATACCATTTCTGCAGATCGATGTTGTCGCAGAATACACCCGGGTTACCGAAGGCCTTGTCCTTCGCGGCAATACGCTCCCATAAGGTCCAGGCTCCGGAGCTGGACTTGTCCTTGAGCACTGGCGCCCGGTCCCAGGACCCGGTATCCGTGCTCTCGGTAATGGAGCCGTTGGTGATGAACACATAGTCGTTCTTTCCCAGAACGATCTCGTCTTCCTCCCCGTCCTTGTTCACCACGCGCAGCAGGGTAGCGGTCTTGGCATCCGCGGCAATATCGAAGTCCACGTCCAGCACCTGCTGATGCAGGTCGAAATGCACGCCGCGTTTCTCCAGATAGCGCTGCAGGGGCACGATAACCGAATGGTACTGGTTGTACTTGGTGCGCAGCACGCCTCCAAGGCGGTGCAGTCCTTCCACCAGATGAATGAAGCGTTTCATGTAACGGCGCATTTCCGCCAGGGAACTCCACTTCTGGAAAGCAAACATGGTGGTCCAGATGTACCAGAAATTCGTCTCGAAGAATTCATGACTGAACCAGTCCTCGATACGCTGATCGCCCAGAGAGCGTTCGGAGACGAATGTCAGTTTCAACAGATCAGCCTGGTCGGCCAAGGACAAGCCAAAGCTGGACACATCCATTTTCCTGCCTTCCCGCAGCAGCCGCGCCTGGGCATTGGAGACGAAGCGGCTGTTGAACTCGAAGGACTCTTCCGTTACCGACACATCGGGGTTGTCATAGGAAGGGATATTGGACAGCAGATCCCAGTAGCACTCGTAATGCTTCTCGTGCATGCGCCCACCACGCACCAGAAACCCCTTCTGCGGCTCGCCGCTGCCATCACAGGCGCCACCCAGAATGTCATCCTGTTCCAGAACGTGGATATTGGCGCCGGGGACACCGGTATCTTTGATCAAATACACCGCTGCCGCCAGGGAAGCGATGCCACCACCAACCAGATAAACACGAGCACTTGCTGCAGTTTCATTTCGCTTACTATTCATGCTTTATCTCCTAAGGAAGCTCCGATTGAATATGTACGAAGCAGATTATGCCAGGAATATTCACGCATAAGGCAGCGGTCGCCACTATCAGCAACAACCTCAAAGCTTCCGTGCCCAGCTTACCCACGTGGACGTA
>CAYXOS010000032.1:9187-20721 GCA_964467115.1 uncultured Sedimenticola sp. | reverse complement strand
TCACGTACGGTTCTGTGAGAGGCTTGAGGGGTGGTTCCTCTTGCCTACTCGACCGCAATCTTGCGTCTAGTGGGTTCACTGTATCAACACATAACCATTTTCCAAAAAAAGACAGCTGCAAACGGCTGCGGTTTGGCAAGGCGTTATAGAATGCATATGATTATGAAATTATGTTGGAAAGGTATCCATTGAATGAATAATGAAATCCAGATTAAGTTTATTTTATTTACTACGATGCTTCTAATGAGTGGTATTTTTTTATCGGGTTGTGGCTCAAATAATGGCAATGATTTAGCTATCACTGAAAACGTTCTACAGAATAAATGGAAGCCGATCATACGTCAGGAATTACTTAATCACTACAATACAAAATATATGGCTACACTTTCTGATTCACAGGAGATGCTAGCAATGCTCAATAAAATTAATACTCTTAAAATCACTCAAATAAAGTTAAGAGAGAGGGGCGCTAAAAAAACTAGCTGGTCATTTTCGAATCAAAAACGAGCTTCATATGTTACCGTCACATATCAAATGGGCGATTCCACACCGCCAGATGGTATTACTGAGAGGCAGTTGAAAATAATCATTTCTGGTGTAGACGGAATAGACCGTATTGAGCGTTTGAATTAGAGATGGTTGTTTAGTTTCCAGTTTGAAGTGCAACAAGTACATAACAAACAGTTAAAGTTCGTTCCGGCGCAAGCGCTTCTAGCGGACGCATATTACTACGCGTTTTTGTGTATGTGCTTTGCACTAGTTCCATACATTACGTGCAAGATTCGAAGCTAAACCACCTGGGGGTGTTGCTTTTGCGATACAATTCCTCGATTGGGCTAGCATCTGTCGAAAAAGACTATTTCTCCATGAAGACCGAAGATGAATACATGCAGCGTGCGTTGCAATTGGCTCACCAGGCCGAGGATCAAGGTGAAGTTCCTGTCGGAGCAGTATTGGTGTTGGATGGTGAAATCATTGGTGAAGGTTGGAATCAACCCATAACTCGTTGTGATCCCAGTGCTCATGCTGAAATTATGGCATTGCGTGCAGCAGGGCAGAATCAACAAAACTATCGCCTTTCCAATTCCACTCTCTACGTTACCCTGGAGCCTTGTCCCATGTGCGCTGGTGCGATTGTGCATGCCAGGGTCAATAAGGTTGTTTTCGGTGCGAGTGATCCTCGATCAGGTGCGGCAGGCAGTGTGTTTGATTTGCTGCCATCTGATGAGCGTTTCAATCATCGTACTGCCGTTGTTGGCGGGGTATTGGCTGAAGAAAGTGCGGCGATGCTACGCCAGTTTTTCCGATCCAGGCGTAAAAAGCCTCATGTTCAAGGTGTCTGATGATCTGGTGTGCGTAAGCGCAAGGTGGTGGTTTGGTTCATACCAGTACTGCAATTGCGACCATGTTGTTGATTGTCCCAGTAGACAAGCAGGGAATAGTAGTAACGAATATTTTCGACATAGGTAACAGGCTCATTACCTCGGGCACGGCCGTACTTGAGCGTGCTGTAGTACTTTTTCTGTCTCAATAGGGGTAGATGCTTCTTCACGGATTCCCAACTATTGGGGTTTTGACCGGCACGTTCCGTCAAAATCCGAGCATCTTCTAAATGACCATAGCCAATGTTATAGCTCGCCAGGGTAAACCAAAGTAAGTCTTCTCCCTGAATATGGGAGGGGATACGCTGTTCCATCCATAGCAGGTGACGAGCACCACCTATGATGCTTTGTTTGGGATCGAGACGATTTTTTATGTTCTGCTGTTTGGCCGTATCGAGGGTAAGCATCATGATGCCGCGCACCCCTGTAGGTGAGGTAGCTTTTTCGTTCCAGTGTGATTCCTGGTAACCAATTGCTGCCAGCAGACGCCAATCGATTCCCGTGCCTTTTCCTGCCTGTTTGAAAAGGTTCAGGTATTTCGGCAGGCGTGATTCCACCTGTTTCCAGAAATCTCTGCGAGTGACGAAATCATGTTTGGGCAAATTGTGAATATATTTGTCCTGTAAGGTTTTCAAATAGCCATTGGCTTGAATTTGTTGCAGAAAGCGATTGGCTTGTTCACCCAGGCTGTCGTCATAAAAGCCCGGGAAGAGCCAGTGCATTTCCAATGATGATTGCAACGACTTGCCAGATACCAGATAGGGAAGAAAGCGTCGATGTGTGTCGATCTGTGCCTTGCTGGACAGACTGTATTTATATGTTCCTGAATTTATCTGTTTGAGTAGCTGTTCTTCAGAAATGTCGAGAAATTGAGCAAGAAGGTGCTGTTGTTTTACCAATTGTGCCACGCCAGTGTTTTTGGGAACTACCAATTTGGTTTGGGGCATTTTGTCTGGATCATAAGCTTTACTACCCATGAAATGTACAAACTTGACCTGGGTATGCATCCAGGCTGATGATATTTGTTTGCCTGAGAGGGGAGTGGATGATGGATACCAGTTTGCCACCATGTCTTCCGTCCCGTTTTTTACTGCCTGTACTGCTTGGTAACGACTGGGATAAACTGTGATTTCGGCAGTCAGCCCTAAATCCTTCGCAAAGGCATTGGCGAGTTCATCTTCTAATCCAGCGGCCCCGGTCTCTCCAAGATAGCAGCTAAGCGGGCCAGCTACAGTTGCGACATGCAGTTTTCCCTTGTTTTGCAGTCGATCCAGCATCGGTGTTTGTTCACACCCTTGAAGCACGAGTAGTAGCAAGACAATAATCCCTGACAGGCGGATATTGCAGAACCGAAAGAAACCAGTATTTGGAAGGAGAGTGGTCAAGAATAGGTGTGGTTTTCAGAACAAAGGTGGAGAGGGATTTTAGCAACTTGTCAGAAACAGGTCATGCCATAGATCAAGGCGCAACCTGGGGGAATGCTGAACATGATTGTTCCCCAGCGGGATAAATAACAAGAACTTCAGCGCTTCCTAAATGGCACTGTCCTATAATGTCGCTATGAAAAGCATAAAAATAAGTGGTTGAACGCCTCCCAATGAAATTGCCCGTTGACAGTATTCTGCCTGATTTATGCGCAGCCCTGTTGCATGGTCATGCAGTGCTTGGGTCGCCGCCGGGGTCAGGCAAGACCACCCGCGTGCCTTTGGCGTTGCTGGAAGAACCCTGGTTGCAAGGAAAAAAGATCGTGATGCTGGAGCCACGCCGTCCGGCAGCCCGTATGGCAGCAAGATTCATGGCGGGTCTGTTGCATGAGTCTGTTGGTGAACGTGTTGGTTACCAGGTGCGTATGGAACGCAAGATCAGTCCGCAGACCCGCATTGAAGTACTGACAGAGGGCTTGCTGGTGAAACGCTTGCAATCGGACCCTGAACTGTCGGGTATCGGGTTGGTTATCTTTGATGAATTTCATGAGCAATCCCTGCAATCGGAGCTGGGTTTGGCGTTGTGTCTGGATGTATGCGAGGCGTTGCGGGATGATCTGCGTCTGTTGGTGATGTCCGCTACCCTGAAGGAAGAGCATGTTGCAGAACTGATCGGTGGATCGGTGGTGACATCGGATGGTGGGTTGTTTCCCGTGGATGTCCGATACCTGGAAAAGACCACCTCCAAACCCATATTGACCGTGGTTGCCAATCTGGTGCGACAGGCTTGTGATGAAAACCACGGTGATGTATTGGTTTTTCTGCCGGGAAAAGGGGAGATTGCACAACTCGAAAGCCTGTTGCTTACCGATGGTCTGGGTGCTGAAATTTATACACTGCATGGGGAAATGGATGCCAGTGTTCAGGCAAAGGTGTTGCAACCCGCAGTTGATCACCCAAGGCGAGTGATTCTGACAACAGATGTGGCGGAAACAAGTCTCACCATCGAGGGGATTTCTGCGGTTGTCGATTCAGGCTTGAGCAAGAAACCGGTGTTTGATCCCAATAGCGGTCTGAGTCGTTTGCAAACCTTGCCCATCGCCCAGGCTTCTGCAGAGCAGCGTGCCGGGCGTGCCGGACGGCTGGCGGCCGGCGTTTGTTATCGCGCCTGGACCGAGCAGCAGCATCGGGGGCGTCCCTATCAACGTCTACCGGAAATCCAAACCGCAGATCTTACCTCAGTGGTACTGGAGCTCGCCCAATGGGGGGTATCTGATTTCAAGCAGCTGCGTTGGCTGAACATGCCTCCCGAATCCGCCTGGAATCAGGCGGCGGAGTTGCTACAAAATCTGGATGCCCTGGACAAGAACAGACGAATTACGCCCCATGGCAAACAGTTGGTTAGGCTTGGCGTACATCCCCGGCTGGCGCATCTGCTGGTATGTGCTGGCAAAGGTAATCATTTGGCGGCAGATATTGCTGCCTTGCTGTCCGATCGTGATCCTTGGCGAACAAAGCCGTATGAAAGGCGTCCCGCAGATTTGGAATTGCGGTTGCACGCCATGCACAGCCTGCGTAAAGGGGAAAAGTTGGAATCAACTCAGATCGACAAACGAGGCGTAGCACAGTTGCTGAAGCTGAGTGATCGCCTGAACAGAAGCAATCATGCTGCTGCTGGACAATACAAGCTATCAGGGGCAGGGTTGTTGTCACTTGCTTTTCCAGAACGCATTGCCAGACGTCGCCGAGGTGCTCCAGGACATTATTTGATGGCGTCGGGAAAAGCCGCCTTGTTGCCACAGGAAGATAGCCTGGTTACGGCGGAGTATCTTGCCATTGCTCATATGGATGCGGGTAGCCGGGAAGGCAAGATATGGCTCGCCATGGCGTTATCAGAAAAAGAGTTAATGGATCTCCATGCTCAGCATGTTTCAGTTCAGCATGTATTGCATTGGGAGGAACAGTCTGGACGGATTGTTTCGCGTCAGATCAGGTCTTTGGGGGCGTTGCAACTGTCAGTAAAAGAATTGCCTGTTGTGGCGGGTGAAGCGCTTACCAAGTTGTTGTTGCAGGTCATTGCTGACAAAGGGCTTGAGATTCTTCCCTGGGACAAGAAGTCAAAACAGCTGTTGGCTCGAATGCAGTTGGCGGGTGTATTGGATGAACAAGGTGATTGGCCATTAGTGGATGATGAAATATTGTTGTCTGATCTGCAATCCTGGTTGGCACCCTGGGTGGAAGGAATGCGTTCTCTGCGTGATCTGAAGAAACTGGATATGTGGATGGTGCTGCAATCGTTGCTGGGTTGGGAAAAACAACGCAAACTCGATCAATTGCTGCCTGAGCGCTGGCAACTGGGAAACGGATCGAGTGCAGGGATAGACTACAGTAGTTCACCGCCTTTGCTGGCAGTGCCGTTGCAATCCATGTATGGAACAGCGATTTCTCCCGCAGTATTCCGTGGTAAGCAACCGTTATTACTGCATCTGCTGTCCCCGGCGGGGCGGCCTTTGCAGGTGACCATGGATCTGGAAAATTTTTGGGACAATGCCTGGATGGATGTAAAAAAGGAAATGCGTGGACGCTATCCCAAACATCATTGGCCAGATGATCCCGGCAATGCCGCTCCGGTGAAACTCAAGCGCCATCTCAATGTTCTTGAGCCGTGAGGCGGGCGTAGAGCAGAGGGAGTTGTGCGGGTAATTCCACCGGGTTGCGGATGACCACATAGCCGTTGTTGCCGAACAGATGTGGTAAGTAGTCGTTGCCTTTTTCATCAATGGTGACGCAGAACGGATGGAAACCCAGGTTGCGTACGCTTTGAATGGCATGGCGGGTATCTTCAATACCATAACGACCTTCATACTGATCCAGATCGTTGGGTTTTCCATCGGTAAGGATCAGCAGCAGACGACGCCCTGCGCCTTGAGCCTTCAGCTTTTCCGCAGCATAGCGAATGCCTGCGCCCAGCCGCGTATAGTAGCCAGGTTTGAGCGCTTGAATGCGTCCGCGTATCCGTCCATTGTAGGTTTCGTCAAAGGTTTTGACGGTATGCAAGCGAATCGGGTCGCGCTTGCGTGAAGAAAATCCGTAGATGCCAAACTGATCGCCCGTAGCAGACAAACTTTCGGCAAACAGATAAAGACTGTCCTGAATAACGTCCAGCACCCGGCAATGGTCATTTACCCAGGTATCTGTGGATAGGGAAAGATCCGCAAGCAACAGGCAGGCAAGATCACGGGCACCGGCATTCATCTGTCGATAGAGGTTATCCGCAGCAACGCTACAGCCGCTGGCGCGGTCAGTTCGGAAGCGCAGGTAGGCATCTATATCCACATCTTCCCCATCTGGACGAGCGCGATGCCAGATACGTGCGGGCGCCAGTGCCTGAAACTGGCTGCGTAACTTGGAGGCGGTTTTATGCAGGCTTTCGGGGAGCGGGATGGCTGATGCATCTTTGCTCACCAATTCAATAACCCGGCAATGATCGGCGATTAGCTGACGTTTTTTCCAGTCCCACTCGGGAAGCATGATGTCATCGCTGACTATCTCATCATCTTCGGATTCTGAAGGTAGATCCAGATCGAATTTGATTTTTGTCTTGGGTGCTTTGCCATCCCGGGTGACGCTGATCTTGTCCAGGTCCCGGGCAACTTCGTCTGCGCGCTCGTCGTCTTCTTCGTCTTCGGTGCCACGGTCTACATGTACATGCTCGCCCCAGGAGAACAAATTTTCCATGCGCACGGTGATCAAGCCTCTGTCTTCTTCCTGGGTTTCCGCCTGCTCGGTTTGTTTGCGCTGAACCTCTTCCAGTTCCTTGGCGTGATTGCCACTGCTGCTGGCATCAGGGGGCGGCTCGCTGGCTGGCATACGGGCGGGTTCAGGTGGGTTGGGATGCAACCACAAAGGAACGGGCAAAGGCATGCGTCGGGCGGGTGGGAGTTGTTCAACGCTACCTGGTTGTACCAGCGCCTGTCTGATGGCCTTTTCCTGGGCGATCTCATCGATAGGCCAGCGTCCCGTATTGCGTTGCTGCAAATGGGCTTCAACCAACGCCAGGTATTTTTCCTCCAAACCCGGGAAAAATGCCAATGCTTGTTGAGTCAGCTCCTGATTGTGGGTAAACCAGGGAGCCTCATGCTGCTTGCCTTCCATGGCAGCCAGCGCTGCCAGCCATAGATAGAGGTCTCTGTTGAGTTGTTTTTTGGGGAAATAGTCGATCTGTGGAGGAAGACGTAAGGCATTGTCGTCTCGCCATGCCAGTTCAGCCTTTTTGTTGGTACCTGCCACGCGCTGCAACAGGGAGCGACGAGAACTGATGGTAGTGGCATCAGCGCCTGCGATTTCCAATCCACCGTCACCACCAAGTGCGCGAAACCAAATGCCGAGTAGATGCTGGATATCATGCAGATCTACGGCGGCATCGGGATAGTGTTGTTCACTCAGTTTGGTAATAAAACCATGCCACCAGCCGCCGACATGTTCTTCCATTTCCACCAGTTCGAGAAGATCAGAAACAGTCTTGGCCATTATCCCTACCTGTTATCTTGTGAGAACTGCATTCATGACTGACCCATTTCAACAAGCTGGGATTACCTTTTTGTCCTTCCACTTGAATACAGGCGTCGATACATTCACCACATTGGGTGCAGGTGAACATCTTGCGTTTCAAGGTGCGTGGTTTGAGGCGCATGGGACAAACGTTATCACAGGCATTATTACAGTCATGACACTCTTTTGCATGTCGGCGGTTGAAGCCGATGGTCATGGCATTGTCATTTGCCATCCAGGCGAGTCCTTGAATCAAACCCACTGAACATCCATAACGGCAAAACAGGTGTCTGGCAAAAATGAAATCGAGGCTGAGTATCAAAGTGAGCACGCCGATAAACAAGCTGTGAACGAAACTGAGTTGCCCATGCAACAAATTGTAGTACACCACATCAGGTGGGATGGCATAGGTTAACAGGGTTATTGCCCAGGTGAATGCCATGCCCAGACTAAGCGCCAGTATCGGTAGCCAATACCAGGGGTTTCGTCGCAGGTGGCTGCCGTCGGGCTGACGTTCAGGCAAGGGGTTTTTCTCCCACAGCGTAGGCTTTCCAGTGGCTTTTAGCATCCAATTGTTGATGCTTTCTACCATAGTGAAATGGGGACACAACCAGCCACAGTAGAGCCTTCCCCAGCGCCAGGCGACATAGATCAGGAGCAAGCCAGCAATTGCGATGGGTAGGAAAGCTTTAAAAACAAGATTGAGAATAACATCGGATGCTGGGGTAAATCCGTATTGAAAACCAATAAAACCCAGGTCGAGTTCATGCCCGAATAAAATCAGGCTGTTGGCATACAGGTCGAAGCGCAACATATCCAAAGGTGGTGCCAGAACGAATGCCGCAAAAAATATCAGTTGCAGTATCCGTCTTTTAGTTTTGAATCGACTCCCGATTGAGCTAGCTCGCATGTTTCACCGGAATCCGGAATTTTCCCGGAGAGGTTTTTGTTCAGACCGTTTGAATGACCAAGAGTCGATGTTATTCATTGGCTTGCAGGTTGTTCTACACAACAAAAAAGATGGGAAAAATGCACTGCTTTCCCATTGCAGCAGTAGAATTTCCCTGAACCCGACAGGCTCCTAGTTGTCACAAAAGCGGCCAATAACAGGATAATGCCAGGCATGACCCGACATGGCTTTGGTCAGGCCGATCAAGCCAGGAACGAGAAATGGCAAAATAACCAATAAAGTATAGACTTCCAGCGCGACCAGACTATGAATGCTGATGAGGTTGTCGAAACTGGTGTAGCCACCCAGGAATGCGGCGATCAGATTGATGATAATGAACAGGCTGGTGCTGACCAGCGCCGCAACAAAGGGCTGAATGATATGTGAACGCACAAAAAGGCTGGGATCCTTGCGATGACGAAAAAAGATCGTTGCCAGTGCAAACAAGGGGATCAATGGAAAAAGCAGGTTTAACATGTAGAGCGCTTCAGCGGTGATTGCCAGGCCTTGTTTTTCCTGGGGGCGTTGTTGATCATTCATTGCTTATCCTCGGGGTAGACTGATGTTGATGACTTCCATCAAGGCATCGCGGGTTTCAAGATCATCGGTCAGGGGCTCAGCCATAGCGGCGAGGCAGGCATGCTTGTTGTTCATGCCACTTTTGATCAGGCGTGCAGCATAGATCAACAAACGTGTAGATGCGGCTTCGTCCAGGTCATGATCTTTTAGTACGCGCAGTGCTGTAGCCAATTTAACCAGAGATTTGGCTGTTTTCTCGCTGCAGCCTGTTTCTTGTTGAACAATTTTCTGTTCCAGTTCAGGGGCTGGAAAATCAAAAGTCATTCCTACAAAGCGTTGCCGGGTCGATGGTTTCATGCCCTTGAGAATATTCTGATAGCCGGGGTTGTAGGAAACCACCAGCATGAATTCGTCAGGGGCTTTGAGGGTTTCACCGGTTCGTTCAATGGGAAGAATGCGTCTATCATCCGTCAACGGGTGAATGACCACGGTGGTGTCTTTTCTGGCTTCCACCACCTCGTCCAGATAACAGATAGCACCTTCCCTGACTGCGCGGGTGAGGGGGCCATCTACCCAGAAAGTACCTTGTTCACCAATCAGGTGTCGACCAACCAAGTCGGCTGCAGTGAGGTCATCATGGCAGGAAACGGTGTATAAGGGGCGTCCCAGGCTGGCCGCCATATGTTCGATGAAGCGAGTTTTTCCGCAACCCGTCGGACCTTTGATCATGACGGGTAATTGATTGTTCCAGGCATGCTGAAACAAATCAGTTTCGTTACCCTGGGAAAGGTAGAAAGGGATCTTTTCTGAACTCAAAGACCTGTGCTCCTGTAAGTATTAGGCAGATAGGTTGAAAGCGTAACTGATAAGGCCACCAATCAACAACAACCAGATGGTAACAGCCCAGCGCCAGAAACTGGATACTTGTTTCAGGTTCATGAAATAGTCACCTATTAATTGACCTTTCAACAAGGCAATACCCAATACCATCATGGATACCTGCAGCCCCGATAATTGTTTTACTCCGATAAACCAGGTTACCAGAGTCAAACCGATAAGCATTAGATATATCCATGTGCAGGGGCGAAAAAACAATTTATTGTTGCTCATGATTATTATCTCATTACATAGACTAGGGGAAAGAGGATCATCCATACCAGATCCACCATATGCCAGTAGCTGGCACCAGTTTCCACGCCTGTGTGTTCCTGGGATGAATAACCACCGCTGCGCGCTTTCAGTGCGACGGCAAGCAAGATGATCATTCCTAAAATAACGTGAAGAAAATGGAAAAAGGTCAGAGAAAGGTAAAACATGTAAAAGGTATTGGTGCTGAGATCAATGCCCAAGGATAGATGGTGCTGATACTCCATTCCCTTGACCCCGAGAAACACCATGCCCATGAACAGTGCGGCGAGTAGCCAGTGAAAGCACTGTTTGCTATTGTCACTGCGAATGGCGGCGACGGCTCTTACTACAAAGTAGCTACTGGTAATCAGCGCCAGGGTATTGATCAGTGCTGCATTGCGATCAAGGGTTGCCTGATAGGTATTGAACAATTCGATGTGATTGGCACGAGTGAACGCATAGGCTGCAAAGAATACGCCAAAGACCAGTAGTTCAGCGAGAATGAAGAACCAGATGACGAGATCACCAGGAGGCCATTTATTTTTTTCCATGGTTATATTCCGGTTTTGTGTTGCCCTAAACTGAATAAGGCGGATGATAAATCATCCGCCTTATTCAGGGATATGTGAAATCGCAAGGAAGGTAAAAAGCCTTCCTTACGTTGCCGCTTTACTTGGCAAGTTCCACAGTTGCCTCTGGCTCATTCTTACCCACGAAGAAGCTGGCAATATACAACACCAGTCCAATGAGGAAGACCAGACCAGCGATTTCCCGCAACCAGTAGAACAGGGCAATCTTGTCCTGAACGACCATGAAGTCCATGGGAGTATCGCTGAAGCGCTGCAGGTAAACCTGCAGAATGCCTGCGCCGGTAAGGAACAAGGTGATGAACACCATGGCAATCGTCATCAGCCAGAAAGACCACATTTCCATGCTCTGAGAACGGGCACTGTTGCAGGCTTCACGACCGCGCATGAGCGGCATAGAGTAGGAGATCATTGCCAGAACGATCATCACGTAAGCACCGTAGAATGCCATGTGACCATGGGCTGCAGTGATCTGGGTACCGTGGGTATAGAAGTTCACGGGAGCCAAAGTATGCAGGAAGCCCCATACGCCAGCACCAAGGAATGCCATTACCGCAGTTCCCAAAGCCCAAAGTACAGCAGCCTTGTTGGGGTGATTGCGACGACGCTTGTTCACCATGTTGAACGCATACACGGTCATCATGAAGAATGGAATTGGCTCCATGGCTGAGAAGATAGAACCCCACCACTGCCAGAACTCAGGTGTACCAATCCAATAGTAGTGGTGACCTGTACCGATGATACCTGTGATCAAGGTCATGGCGATGATGATATACAACCACTTCTCGATAACCTCACGGTCAACACCCGTAGTTTTGATCAGGATAAAGGCAAGGATAGCACCGAGGATCAGTTCCCAAACACCTTCAACCCACAGATGGACGACCCACCACCACCAGAACTTGTCCATGACAACATTGGTTGGGTTGTAGAAAGAGAACAGGAAGAATACTGCCAGACCCGTCAAACCCATCAGTAATACCAGGTTCACGAC
>CAYXOS010000032.1:0-9087 GCA_964467115.1 uncultured Sedimenticola sp. | reverse complement strand
ACAGGAAGAATACTGCCAGACCCGTCAAACCCATCAGTAATACCAGGTTCACGACGGTCTTACGACCTTTCAGAATGGTCATGCCGATATTGAACAGGAATGCCAGAACAACGACTACAATACCAATTTTGGTAATGGTGGGTTGCTCCAGGAACTCTCTACCCATGGTGGGCAGCAAGTGGTTCATGGTCAATTCAGCGAGGGTGGCGTAGGGCACCAGCAGATAGCCAAGAATGGTGGCTGCGCCAGCGGCGAGGAAGATCCAGAACATTAATTTTGCCAGCCAGGGGGCGACTAAATCTGTTTCTGCTTCTTCCGGCACCAGATAATAGGCGGCGCCCATAAATCCGAACAGCAGCCATACGATGAGCAGGTTGGTGTGAACCATACGTGCTACGTTAAAGGGGATTTCTGGGAACAAAAAGTCTCCCATCACATACTGCAAGCCCATGATCAGGCCGAACAGTATTTGTCCCACAAAGAGTCCGATTGCCGCGATAAAATACAGCTTGGCAACCTTTTGTGATTCATATTTCATGGTTGTTACTCCTTAAATCTGGGTTGCACTAGCCTTTGACATTAGGCGGCCAGTCAGCGCTGTTGATGCCAGAAACGTATTTCAGGAACTCGGCGATTGCGGTCAGTTCTTCATCTGTAAGATTGAACTGAGGCATGCTACGACGCCCTGGTATACCATCTTTAGGACGGCTCATGATGAACCCCTTGATGGCTTCAACACTGCCGAGACGCTTGTATACATTGCCAAGCTCAGGAGCGAAATACGCGCCTTCGCCCAGAAGCGTATGACAACCAATACAATCATTGTCTTCCCACACCTTTTTACCCAGTGTGACAACATCGTTTATTGCCTGACGGTTGTCCCGGTCAGGCAATGCCTTGTGAGTCTGGAAAGTCAGAGCCAGGAACAATAGAAAGAAGAACACAGTTCCTCCGTAAAAAATGTTCCTCGCCATGGCTTTGGTAAATGCCTGTGCCATTAGAGTTATCTCCCTTTGAGAAAATTTAGGTACGACTAATGTGCCTATTACACTAAAAAAGCGCTTTGATCCATGTCAATTGATATAATGATATGTGTCAATCAAATGCAGATAGTTTTCCGGGGACTGCAACCAGAATTTGGGGTGCAGGGTATCTTGAGCGAATCGTTCTTTATAGGGTGTTACTGTTTTGTTAGAAGATCTAAAAAATAATCTTATATTTCATAGGCTTACAGAAAGTCAGATGGAAAGGGTAGTGCGCAGAGCCAAAAGAGTGAGCCTGGGAGACGGAGAGTCCCTGTTTCAGCAGGGTGATACTGCTACGCGTTTTTATCTGGTGGTCAAAGGTCATATGAAACTCTTTCGGCTGGCTCCCGATGGAAATGAAAAGGTGATTGAGCTGGTTGATGCCGGGCATACCTTTGCCGAAGCGCTGATGTTTTTGGAGCAGCCTCGTTATCCTGTGGGTGCAGTCGCTTTGGGGGATACGGAAGTCATCAGTGTCGATGCCAGCGATTTTGCCGCAATACTGCGAGATTCCATCGACTTATGTATGGCGCTTTTGGGTGATATGAGTTTCCGCTTGCGTTCGCTGATACGTGAAATCGATGATTTGAGTCTGCACAGCGCAACCTGCCGGGTGGCAGCCTTTATTCTCGCAAGGGCACCGGATCACCAGGATAATTTTGATCTGGATATTCCCAAGCATGTTATTGCATCCAGAATATCGGTGAAGCCAGAGACATTCTCAAGAATTATCAAGAGTTTAAGGTCTAAAAACATATTGGAGATCAGGGGGAGCAAGGTGCATGTGCTGGACAGGGATGCACTGGAAGATGCGGCAGATGTCTGTGGACTGCCTGTAGAAGCAACCTGATAATGAAATTTGCAGGAGCCGCATGTATAGCGGCTCCTATAAAAGCGCTTACTTGTAGCGTTTCAAAATAGCTTTACGCGCCTTTTTGTATTCTTTTTCTGATAGCAAACCTTTATTTTTGCTTTCTTCAAGATCCTGTAGCTCCTGTCCCATGGTGGTGGTCGTGACCTGAGAACTGACTTTGGCACCGCCGCCACCGCACCCTGATACCGAAAACAGAACGACCAACATGATTGCCAGCAGAATGGAAGAGTGTTTCATTGCGTTAAACTCCTGAAATAGCAAATAGAATCAATGGGTGATTGTAACATTCCGAGAATATTTCTGGGAGAGGATTGTTTGGGTAAGCCGGGTAAGAAAATCCCGGGAAAACTAATTGGGTCTTGAGATTACATTCTGCTTGGTAGCGTAAAATTCAACACTTTGGCTGCATCTGTTTTTTGATCGACGCGATTTTACGGCATCGCAACTGATGTATTTCAATTCCGATCTGCTTGCCACTGACCTCCTTGCTGACGTCTTTGATAGAGATGTCTCTGCTTGCGTCATATATCCGGCGTAGGAAGTCAGCCTGAGGATATGCCTGATTTTGCAGACCTTTTCGTCCCTGAGCATCAGATTGGCAGGCAATAAGAAAACGTTCAAAGTCTTCGGGAGCACGCCAGGCATCGAGATCATCTAGGAGCTTTGCCAGAGTTGCTGGCTTCAACTCCAGTGCGAGGTGACTCAAAAGGTGATAGCGGGAAGTTTTGCGTGCCAGTCTTCGATAATGTTCTGGTGCTCGCAAGCGTCGGCACAATGCATCCACCAGAGGAACCCCCAGGGCTTCGTGTCCTCGGTGGCTGGGCCAATACTTGGCGGAGGTAACGGCCTTGCCAAGATCATGTACCAACACGGAGAAACGTACCAGCGGGTCATGGCTCAGTTGACTTGCTCGATCCAATGCCATGAGTACATGGAGGCCCGTATCTATTTCCGGGTGATATTTTTCAGGTTGGGGAACGCCAAACAAGGCATCGATTTCGGGTAATACCACCTTCAGTGCTTGCAGATTTTGCAATTCCTCGATAAATCGCCTGGGAGCATCCGAACACAGGGCGCGATACAACTCCTGCCAGATGCGTTCTGCTGGAAGGGATTGCAGGCGGCCTTTTGCCACCAGTTTTCTGCTTACGGTCAGTGTTTTCTCGGCAATCTTGAAATCCAACTGCGCTGCAAACCGAGCCAGACGAATAATGCGTAGGGGATCATCGCCAAACGACGGTCCCACATGGCGCAGAATGCCTCGTTGCAGATCCTTTTTTCCATGGAAAGGATCAATGAGGTTGCCATCTTGATCCATGGCAATGGCATTGATGGTCAGATCACGACGGGCAAGATCATCTTCCAGGGTTGCGGAAGCCGTGCCATGACGGGATTTGGCATGTTGCGCCAGCGCGTATTCATCTTTTGTTTTTGGATGCAGAAAAACGGGAAAGTCTTTCCCCACCTGTTGAAAGCCCCGGTCAAGCATGTCTTGCGCATTGCTACCGACCACCACCCAGTCGACATCTGAGGGCTTTTTGCCCAGTAATTTGTCACGTACATAGCCACCAACCCGGTAGCTAGTCAACTCTTGCTCGGCTTCTATTGGTGGCATGGGGGAGTGTCAGCGTAACTCGGAGGGTATCCAGGAGTCGTCTTCCGTATCCTGTTCCTGATATTTCTGAATCAACTGCTCGGCGCGGATGCGGTCACGATCTTCGACGAATACCCGCACAATACCCAAAGCGGGTAAGTCTCCCATGGCTCCCTGCAAATAGTCTCCACCAACTTTTGCATCAATACCGTTCCCGATAAGGTAAATTTTGAGGGCGTGAGCCTCCAGGGAGTTCAGGGCATCGTAAACGGCAATCATCCGCCTTGTTCACGCAATCGTTGATCGCGCTTTTCCAGTTCTTGTTGTACCTGACCTTCCAACTGCTTGGCTTGATCCAGGGCTTTCATTTGATCCTGCCAGGGGTTGTAGGCTTTGTTTGCAGGTTTAGCAGGCGCTGAAGATTGATCTCCACTGTCTGAACAAGCACCCAATACCAATGACAATAAAAGGATCAGTAATATTTTCATGTTTGTTCCTCGTAAGACAGGGCTTGCCCGTCTGTTCCCTGGCTATCAGCACCCATGAGCCACAGATACATAGGCATCAAGGCTTCAGGTGATTTGATGTTGTTGATGTTATCGCCGGGAAAAATGGTTTTGCGCATATTGGTGCGGGTAGGTCCTGGGTCGATGCTATTCACGCGGACAGGGGTGTTTTCCAGTTCTTCCGCCAGGGTTTGCATCAGTCCTTCCTGAGCGGCTTTGCTGGCAGCGTAGGCTCCCCAAAAGGCTTTTGCCTTGTGCGCCACAGTATCGGAAGTAAAAACAACAGAGGCATCCTCAGCTTCGAGTAACAAAGGCAGACAAGCCTGAGTGATGAAGAAAGGCGCGTTGGCATTGACCTGCATGACTTTCATCCAATCTTGAGGATTATAGTCTTTGATGCGACTCAGATAGGGGTTGATGGCAGCATTGTGCAAAATGCCATCCAGCCGACCAAAAGATTCTTCCAGCTTTTCTGCCAATTCCTCGTAGTCGTGGGTAGTCGCGCCTTCCAGATGCATGGGATAGATAGCAGGGGTAGGAGCTCCCAGGCTTTCTATTTCATCGTACACGCTTTCCAAGTTCGGCAAGGTCTTGCTCAATAAAACCACGGTAGCACCATGGGTGGCGAAAGCGATTGAAGCCGCACGCCCGATGCCGCTACCTGCACCGGTAACCAGAATGACACGATCTTGCAACAAGTTAGAGGGGGCTTGATAATTTTGCATGTTTATCCAGGTTGAGTCTGTCTTAGGTTCATTTTAGCAGACCGAGAAGAAGCTTACAGGGCAACTCAATCAATATCATGGTTCTCATCTACCCACATGAGATCAGCCATGGTAGGTGAAGGGGGCTGGTAGCGGAAACTTTGAAAATCTCACAATTCGCTTGCCACAAGATGCTGTGTCATGAATCGATCAGAGCTTCCCTAAAGTTTCCTCGTTATGTTTTTTATTGATTTTTTATCATTCTAACTGTCATGGACTTTATTTTTGCGGGATCTTTCTCAACCTTAACCCAGGTGACATCCAAATCAGGGTGACTTTCTAAAATTCCTTGTACGGCACTCATTTGTTGAAAACAACTGGGACACCATTCTGCCCAATATTCCACAAAAACGAACTGTGCTCCCTCAAATACAGATCTTTCTACTACATCCCCGTCCATTGTTCTTAAATTCATTAGCGTTTCATCTATTGAATATGTCTGGGGCATTGGTTTCAGCAATATCTTCTCTACTTCTGACCGAAAGCTCTCGTCAAATCCGGTGACATGATAAATACGTAATCCCTTTTCATTGAATATCTCAAACTCGGGCAACACCATTGTTTCACCCGACGCCATTTCCATTTTCAATGCTTTTTCAGCAAATTTGAGTGTTACAGTAGGGTAGCTCTCCTGTGCTTGAATCGAGCTGCACATAAGAACCAATATACAGAAAATCTTTGTTAGTGTTGTTGGCATGATGTTTATCCTATAACCGGTGAATTATTTCTATAGGGGGCCTCGGTGCTTCCTTGAGCTTACTCCGTAACGGGTAATCAGTGGGACGCAAAAGCTACGCTATTTTTGTGCAATAATTTGCGCAGCAATTGCACAAACATGGTGTAGCTTCGGCTTTTGCGGATCTGCTGTACTGCCTTGACATCAATTTTTTCCGGTTTGTGCTCAATGACATTTGGCGCTTCACCCTTAGCATGGGCAATAGCAGCCTCTAGACCTTCTTTTATCTCAATGAATGCTCGACCCATTCTTGTTTCTCCAAAAAGCGACTAGTTTATCCACCAGCTTAGACAAAAGTTGTTTCTCCTCTGTCGATATATTGGCTTTTTCATTTTTACCAAAAGCGGCCAATAGATAAAGCGGCATAAACTCGCTGTGAAAATAATAGATTACTCTGAGGCCGCCGCTTTTTCCTTTTGAGCCCCGAGCCCAACGCAATTTTTGGATTCCTCCTGTTCCCTGAATCAAGTCACCTGCACTAGGGTGTTCTGATAGGAATGTGATCAATTCTTGCCTTTCTTCGGAAGAAAGTAGTTTTTCAACTTTTCTTTAAAATGGCTCAATTTCAGCGCCAGTGATCATTCATTAAGGGCGTACGCCATTGGTGTATGCGCCAAGCGCCAAAGCATTGGGAATATAACGCTTTGAAGCGTCCGCTGGAGCTAATTGTTAGGAAATAGTTCATTTAGTACTTCTATATAGCGTTTAGAGACAGCGGCCACTTCTTTATAAGCCATATCTAAAATCATGGCAACTTGCTCATTATCGCCTAGCGGAACATAATTTCTACTTTCCATATAATCCTGTATTTTTTCAATCCTTTCAGTTTTCCCTTCGAGGAACTCTAGGTAACTTTTATCAGCCTTACTTGAATTGCATGACCTACAACTTGGTATTAAATTCCCTAACTTATGCTCACCAAGTGCAACTCTATTGATGGGTATTACATGCTCAATTACTAACTCGCCTTCAGCTCCGCAATAAGCACACTTATTTGAAAAATATTCTTTGGTCTCTTTCCAGTCTTGATCACTAAAAGATTCGTCACCTAAGTTACTTAGAATATTTCGAACTAATAGATTTTGAGCATTACCAATAGCGTTACCTCTATATCTACTATTGCGTCTACTTGGTCGACGTTGTTTATTATCATTAACCGGAGTATCTTCTGCTAATGACGAAATTGCATCGTCCGTGGATATATTGTTACTAATCAAATATTGAACAAAATGATGTTTGCTTTTATCAAACCACTGACTAGATACCCTGACGGTTTTTCCCTGTACCAAATACCTATTTGTCCAATAGCGTTTTGAATCTTCCGAAGTAATAGAAGAAATTTCCGAGCAGAAAGGGAAATTAATATCAAATATCTTTTTAGAGTATCTCTTGTCTGTGAGGCGATTTAATTCGTCATGATCGGTAACTTCACAATACCTGAATATCTCTTTTATATGGAGCTTAACCAGTTTACCTATCTTCATCCTATGCTCAACTATTTTCTTTTCCTAACGCCTGCCATAACCGGAGGCAAAAAGCTGAAGAGGGAGGAACGACCAGCGCAGCTTTTTGACGTCCGTGTTTATAGCTTTGTTATGTTCAGCTCTATCCATAGTGCATCCACATTCGAATAATTTTAATAACGCGTTCTTCTTCGTAAACTTGATAGACCAATCTATGTTGTATATTTATTCTTCGTGAATATGCACCAGACAAGTCACCAATTAACTTTTCATAGGGAGGTGGTTTTTTGTAAGGATTTTCTTCTAGCAATTCCAGCAACAACTTAGCCTTCTGTTTCAACCCAGATGCTGCGATTTTCTTAGCATCTTTTTTTGCCTGTTTTGTATACACTAACTCCCAGCTCACCAATCAAGCTCCTTAGAGCATTCTGATATACTTTGACTCATACCGTCTTTAATTGATTCCCGCATTCCAGGTACGGACAACAAATGTAGCGTTTCGGCAATTGCATTCCAATCGTCCTCAGAAATAAGGACAGCATTACCTCTTTTTCCTGTTATTACAATGGGTTGATGGCTGTCTGCTGCCTCATCAATAAGGCTATAGAGCTTAGAGCGAGCTTCTGTTACATTCAATATAGTCATAATAAATACCCCCTTGATTTAGCGTACGACAAAACGTACGGAATATCAAGGCCTATTTTGAACATAACGCCATGCTCAGTGGCATTTTATGCACAATTTAAGCGGCGTATAAAATGTCCACTGGAGCTAATTGTTAGCTGTTTTTATATACAACACTTCTATGCGCTACTTTTACAACCATAATAACAAGCTCTGTTTCTTGAATCTCGTAAATAATACGATACACGCCTTGTCTTACACGATAACGCTCTTGACCCGAGAGCTTGATGCACCCATCTGCTCTAGGGTCTGTGCGGAGAAGCTCAACACATTTTAAAATACGTTTTATATCTTTTTTTGGAATACTACGAAGGTCTTTTGCGACAGATTTCTTAAAGACAAGGCTATATTTTGCCATGTGCTTTTAAATCCTCTAGTAACTCCTCGTAACTCAAAGTTGATTCCTTAGCTCTTGTTGAAAATGCATTTAAATCCTCTTGGTCTTCACTCAAGGCAACACGAACCGCCTCGTTTACCACCTCTGAGATAGATTGATGGGTGGTTGCTGCTTTAATTCTTAATGCTTGATGAATCTCTGTTTCAAAGTAAACAGTAGACCTTTTTGATAATTCGCTCATATGACTACACCTCTCTCACACAAAGAATAGTGCTATAGCGTTGTAACGTCAAGGTGTTTTTTGCAGCTAACGATCAAGCTGTGCGGCGCAAACGAAGTGCAGCGTAGTTTGCGTCCGAACGAGCGCCTTGTTAGCCGCTTTTTCTGGTTGATATGCCATATGCTGTACTCAAATACTCAAGCATTAGTTTTTTTCTACCTGAAATAAACTCTTCGGGTGAATCCCAAACAGGATTATCAAAATCTATTTGACCATTGGTATCTTCTGGAAATAGAAAGTCATAGTCAGCGATATATTTGCTTCCTATAATAAACTTACCATTACTGTTTAACTTTTTATCCGTAAAAAATAATTTAGGATGAATATTTGTTTTATAGCCATTTATTTCGCCTTTTGTAGGCTGCATATTCCATAAAATATCCACCAGTTTTTTATAGTCGCCACTAGAATCTTTGAGGTTTATAGGAAAAATATGATCTAACTCTGGGTTAAATCTTCCCCTGATATCAGGCTCAAACTGATAAACCCTATTGGGCGTTAGAATTTTTAATGAAAACCACAAATAATTGCAAAATGATTCCTCGACAATAGTTATGTTTCGTTGTTTCTTCTCATTTATTTTGTCCTCAATTTCCTTTATTGGAAAATCAAACAAATTATCTCCTGCGCTATTTGAGCGCTCTTTGATTATTCTTGCAAAATTATCCGCATAGCTTTGCAGGTTCCAATCATTTATCTGTGATTTAATAAAATATTGATTAAGAGACTTCAGGTTATCACCTGAAATGTTTTTGAATTTATAACCCTTTTTCACTGCTGTCCCGTTAACTTTCACAGCAAAACCATCTGATTAACATCGGGTT